>JAGQYZ010000109.1 GCA_020435865.1 Aequorivita sp.
CGGGGCGGTAAACACCGCGTTCGGTGTAGGTATATCCTTTCAAACCCTTTTGCAACTCTTTCCCCGAAATGTCGAAATTACTCATGGAAAGTGCATTACCGTCCTCCAGTTTCATATAGGCAAAATTGTTTCCTTTTTGAGCGACGGCGAAAGCTGCATTTTTTGATCCGTCATAAAGAGTCATTCCATCTCCTTCAGTAGTTACGGTCTCAATAAGTTGTTGCTGATAATTGAAAAGTTTCACTTTTACGCCACCTTCCGGCTTTGCGGTTATCAAATTTGTGGCGATAAAATGATAGGAACGATTGTTTCCTTTTTTCACGATTAACCCCAAATCAGAGCCTAAAATATTCGCCGTAACTACACGATCTTCGTTATAATAAGCGGGATGACAAGGATTATCCTGCTGTTCCCAATTGTAGGTGTAATTACGCCAGCGGTAAATTTCATTGTCCCAATAGCGCTCTTCGCGAAGTTCTTCATCTTCCTCAGCATCGTTGGCGTAATATGAGTTATCTTCATAATAATCATCATAATATTCGTCTTCATTTTCTTCAGAATTATCTTCTTCGGAAGTGGTTTCAGCGCAATCATAGGTTATATAATCCTTTTTAAAGCTGAACTCCAATTGGTAAATTGCACCCGGATCTGCCTTAAAATATTCCGAAAGGTTTATGGCGTAAGCTTTCCAGCTACCATTATCGCCCAAATCGGTATTTTTAAGCTCGATGGTTTTTTTCGCGATTCGTCTTCCAACCCGCTTAATATCGTAGGTATTGTTATCGTTTAAATTATAACTTTGAAGAAATTGAAGGACGTTGCTTTCGTAAATTTTAATTACGCGCACATCTACTTTTGAAAGGTTTACGGCTTCAAAATAAACGGGTGTTGACGTGGAATTTGGAAGAATTACGCCTTTTGAAATCATCCGTATGGCGGGTTTCAATTGTTCAAAGGAAACCAATTCTGAAAATTCCTTTTTTAAACCGAAACCTTCGGTGTTTTTGATTCCCGTAAAAACGGTGACTTTTACATTGCCCACAACGCGGTTGGGCGGGTAAACGTTGAGTACATTTCCGTTGACTTCATAGCGAAGATCCTGTATATTTTCAATGGTAACCAAACCTGCAAAATCCTGATTTTCCATGAGCGGATCGGAAAAGTTGATACTAAGCAATGCAGCTGGTGCCAAGGTGCTGCTAATGTCAACAATCGTAAAATTATTTTGTCCGGGAATTTTGAGGGTATTTTCCCCTTTGTTTTCGGCACTAATTGGTTTGCCGTCCCATTTAATAAGGATTTCGGAATCGTCTATTTTTCGGTTGATGCTATCAATAGTAAAGTTAAAGTAGCGCGCCTCTTTTTCCTCCGACGGCCATTTCAGTTTCAGTTTTTTACCATCCTGCAAAGCCGAAACCAATTGCTTCGCTTTTTCCAAAGAAATAACATCCGAGGCTTCAACGGATGCTTCTACATACTGCCATTGCTTGCTGTAGCTTTGAAGTTTTCCCAAATCAACTTTAAAATTTGGGGTAATGGTGTGAAAACTGAAGGTATAAGATTTGAATTCTTTTGAAATGTCTTCGTAAAACTTATCCAGTTTTACGGTAATTGTATATTCCGTGTCCGTTTTTAGATATTCGGACGGCTGAAAAATCAACGTTTTGCCATTTTCAACAACCAATTTACCTTTTGTAGCAGGTGAAATTTTTAAATAGTCATCGGCTGAAAGTTCCTGTGTTAGATCAAATTGTTCCAACGGTTTTACAAGTTCCACCCGAATATCTGTTGTGATGGATTGATTTCCGTAAGTATTATAGGAAATATATTCCTTGAATTTAAAAAGGTTGTCGGTTTCGGAATGTTTGTCTTTGTCTTTGCAGGAAAAAACGAATAGCAATAAAAGAACAGGCAGGAACTTGAGATGAGTTTTCATAAGCGATGGTTAAAAGCATTTAAAAATAAGGCAAAATGATTGGGATGCAAAGCAAAAACCAATTCGTTTTGTTTGAAATAATTACTTAAATACGTTTTATGGGTGGAGAGATTAAATCTGTAACGTGGTATTGTTTTGAAATCGTATTTTGAAATTTAACATTTGGGAGATAATTAACAGACTACCAAAATTTTACCTCTAATTAATCTTTAAACTCATACTCCTTTTCTACTTTACAAATCCTCACTTTATAATAAGAATACCATTGTTCTCTGCCTTTTTGCTGCGCATTTAAATGATCAAGATTCGCTTTCCAGTTTTTAATGTTTTCAAGATTTTGCCAATAGCTTACGGTAATACCAACTTCGTTTCGGGCGCATTCCATTCCTAAAAATCCTGTTTGTTGTTTTGCCAAAGTTTCCATTAAATCTGCCATTTCAGCGTAGCCGTTAATGTTTTTGGATTGCACTGAAGTGAAGATTACTGCGTAATACGGTTCCATTTATTCCTCTTTATAGATTTTAATAACCAACTCACCTTCAGAATTCATAGTGGCACGGTACATTCCAGCAGTGTTGAATTCCATTGCCACATTTCCGTCCTTGTCTATAGCAACAATACCGCCATCGCCGCCAAGTGCTGGCACTTTTTTCTGAATAACTTCTGAAGCTGCTTCCTGCAGGGTCATTCCTTTATATTCCATCAAGGCCGAAATATCATAGGCAACCACAGAACGAATGAAATACTCGCCCCAACCTGTTGACGACACTGCACAAGTGGCATTGTTAGCATAAGTTCCGGCGCCAATGATTGGCGAATCACCAATACGGTTCCAGCGTTTGTTGGTCATTCCACCCGTTGAGGTTCCAGCGGCAAGATTCCCGTTTTTGTCCAATGCGGCACAACCAACAGTTCCAAATTTTGAATTTTTGATATAAGGATCCTCAAATGAAACCTTCTTTTCGTTTTGAGCCTTCTCTTTCTCCAAAACTCTTTGCAAAGACTCATATCTATTTTGGGTGTAGAAATAGGAAGTATCCATCATTTTATAGCCCAAACCTTTTGCGAATTCTTCCGCACCAGCACCAAAAAGCATTACATGTTCACTATTCTGCATTACATCCCTCGCTAAATTTATTGGATTCTTGATGTGCCTTACTCCCGCCACCGCTCCTGCTTTCAATGTTTTGCCGTCCATAATGGAAGCATCGAGTTCATTTCTACCTTCATGAGTAAAGACTGCTCCTTTCCCTGAATTGAACAAAGGAGAATCTTCCATTACATTTATAGTATGTGTAACGGCTTCCAATGAAGTGCCGCCGTTTTTCAAGATTTCATAGCCTATAGAAATGGCTTCTTTCAGCTTAGCTTTATAAGCCGTTTCCAAAGAATCACTCATGCTTTTTTTTAGTATAGTTCCAGCGCCTCCATGAATGACAATGCCAAAGTTTTCTTTCTTTTTAATCGAGATTTCTGACGTTGTAATCACTTCAGAACTAGATTTTTCTTCGTTTTTGCACCCGAAAAGAAAAAAAATTGCAATAAAATATGTTAAAATTTTAACCATAGTTATGTTTTTTAAATCATCACAATATACACGAAAAATATAATGTTTACAGGGCATGAAAATAATTTAAAGTCCTTCTTCGTTTTATAATAAATATCATTTATCCGATAAAGTGCAATATTTTTTCGATTAAAAGCATTTTCATTTGATTTTTTTTATATATTTGAATCAACATCATGCCCCAAATTTGATGTTACCCAAAATATGCACCTACTAAAAAGCAACCTACTTGCAATGGCATTGTTATGCCTAGTGATTACCTCTTGTTCAAAAGAGGACTCTGTTGAAGTTGAAGCCGCTAAATATGACATTGATTTAGCATTAGCTCAAAAGAACGACAGGCAAATATCATCAGAAATTTTAAATTTGGTTAACGACCATCGTGCGTCGTTAGGTCTTTCTCCACTTATAATGGATAATCAATACGCTTCAGCCTTTGCTGTTGACCATACCGAATATATGATTGATAAAGAGCAGATAAATCACGATAATTTTGGGTTTCGTTCCGAGGGAATTAAATTCCATGACAACGCTGAAGTGGTTGGAGAAAACGTTGCCTATGGATATGACACTGCGGAAGCTGTTGTAAATGCTTGGCTAAACAGCCCAGGGCACAGAGCAATTATTGAAGGCAACTACACACATACTGGTTTTGGTGTAATGAAGTGCTCAAAAGGGCGAAGCTACTATACCGAACTCTTTTATAGAAAGTAAACACACATCCCTTTTCTATTAGACCATTTTGCCGTATTTTTACGTAACAGTTAAAAATACGGCAATGGCTATTAAAAAACCTTTCAACCTCAATAAGTGGATTAAAGAAAACCGTGATCTTCTGAAACCACCTGTTGGCAACAAGAATTTATACGTTGAATCTGACGATTATATTGTAATGATTGTCGCTGGCCCCAACGCCAGAAAGGATTATCACTACAATGAAACCGAAGAACTTTTCTACCAACTTGAAGGAAACATTCAAGTAGCAATTCAAGAAAATGGTGAGAAAAAAGTAATGGAACTTGGTCCTGGCGATATGTATCTTCATCCCGCAAAAGTGCCACATTCTCCCGGAAGAAGCGCTGGTTCAATAGGTTTGGTTATTGAAAGAAAACGTACCGATCTCGATGGAAAAGATGGTCTACTTTGGTTCTGCGACAATTGCAACAATAAATTATATGACGTTTACTTCCCGTTGAGCGATATTGAAACAGATTTTCTGAAACATTTCAAACATTTCTATGGAAGTAAAGAACTACGCACTTGCAACAAATGTGGAACAGTGATGGAAACCGATCCGCGTTTCACAAAAGATTAACAGCGTATTTCCCAAACAGATAACGTTTCATTTCACTTTCTTCAGCGCATTGCTTACCTTTGCGTTTTATAAATTTTTGAATAAAAAATCATAAATATATGCAAGCAACAACCACTAGCTTCGGTATTGAAGAAGCATTGGAACAATTAGGAATTAAAGACCTTAACAAAGGAACTTCGACTGGGAAAAACTGGTTTTCAGAAGGAGAAGAATTCACTTCACACTCTCCTGTTGATGGACAAACAATTGCAAAGGTAACTGCAACCTCTAAAGCTGATTACGAAAAAGTAATGGAAAGTGCTACTTCAGCTTTCAAAACATGGCGTTTGAAACCAGCACCTCAGCGTGGCGAAATTGTGCGCCAATTTAGTGATGAGTTGCGAAGACTAAAAGAACCACTTGGAAAATTGGTTTCCTATGAAATGGGAAAAAGCTATCAAGAAGGTCTTGGTGAAGTGCAGGAAATGATTGACATCTGCGACTTTGCAGTAGGTCTCTCCCGCCAACTTCACGGCTTGACGATGCACAGCGAACGCCCCGGCCACAGAATGTACGAGCAATATCACCCGCTTGGCGTGGTTGGAATTATTTCAGCCTTTAACTTTCCGGTAGCGGTTTGGGC
>JAGQYZ010000110.1 GCA_020435865.1 Aequorivita sp.
CCTCAGGATTTTGCGCTTTGGAAAAAAGCCGAACCTCAGCACATTATGCGCTGGCCATCGCCTTGGAGCGAAGGTTTTCCTGGCTGGCACCTGGAATGTACAGCAATGAGTACAAAATATTTGGGCAATAATTTTGATATTCACGGCGGTGGAATGGATCTTAAGTTTCCACATCACGAATGCGAAATTGCACAGGCTGAAGCTTGTAACCACACTTCGCCAGTAAACTATTGGATGCATGCAAATATGCTTACGCTGAACGGTAAAAAAATGTCCAAGTCCACAGGAAACTATGTACTTCCTAATGAAATGTTTTCTGGGGAAAATGATATATTGAGCAAACCCTTCTCTCCTACTGTGACCAAGTTTTTTATGTACCAAGCACACTACCGAAGCATACTCGATTTCAGTAGCGAAGCCTTGGAAGCTTCGGAAAAAGGGTTTAATCGCTTAATGGATGCACATAGAATATTGAACGAAATAGCTACTTCAGAAAAAAGCAGCCTTGACATTGAAAGCTGGCGAAATGCTTGTTATGATGCTATGAATGACGATTTCAATAGCCCAATTTTGATTGCGCATCTTTTTGAAGCAGTAAAGTATATAAATTCCTTAAAGGAAGAAAAAGAAACCATTTCAGCAAAAGATTTGGAATTGCTGAAGCAAACCATGGACGATTTTCTTTTTGATGTTTTGGGATTGGAAGACAGCGTTTCAGAAAATTCACAAGATGGTGAAAAACTTTCAGCTGCTGTAGAACTTCTTATCCAATTGAGAAACCAAGCCCGTGCAAATAAAGATTTCGCAATGAGCGATAAAATTCGCGATGAACTTTCAGCAAAAGGAATTCAACTGAAAGACGGGAAAGAAGGAACTACTTTTTCTTTAAATTAATTTGTACGTGAAAAACATACTCACATATCCTTTTGTTTTATTGATAAAAGGATATCAAAATTTTATTTCACCAATATTGCCATCAAGCTGTCGCTACACGCCTACTTGTTCACATTATGCTATTGAAGCATTACAAACCCACGGTTTGTTGAAAGGCGGGTGGCTTGCCGCAAAACGAATAGCCAGTTGCAACCCTTGGGGCGGTTCCGGTTACGATCCTGTTCCGCCAAAAAAGAATTAAAATTATGTTCCGCAATACTTTTCTGCTTTTACTATCTTTACGCTGCTCAATAAAAACCCCGTTATGCACTATTTAAGTTTTACCTGGAACCCTTCAGAAGGGATTGATCTTGGCTTTTTTATGATCCGTTATTACAGCCTGATGTTTGTTGTGGCATTCACGCTGGGTTGGATACTTACTAAAAAGATTTACGAAAGAGAAGGGCAATCACAGGAAAAACTAGACAGCCTTTTTATCTATATGGTAGTTGCCACATTGATTGGCGCACGTCTGGGACATGTTATTTTTTACCAACCTGAACTTTTTGTACAAGATCCACTTTCGGTTTTTCTACCAATACAAACAGTTCCCGAATTTGAATTCACAGGCTTCCAAGGTTTGGCAAGCCACGGAGCCGCAATTGCTATTTTGATTGCAATGTATTTTTATTCGAAAAATGTTATCAAAAAACCATTCCTTTGGATAATGGATCGCGTTGTTATTGCCGTGGCCTGTGGCGGAATTTTTGTGAGAATCGGGAATTTTATGAATTCTGAAATCATCGGGAAACCTTCTGGAGATTTTCCGCTTGGCGTTCGTTTTGTACACGAAGGAATCAGAAAACAAGAAGCAGTTCAGGCAACGGGAATTCAAAACCCGAGTAAGGCTTATGATGCAATTGTACATAATCCACAGTTTTCAGAATTGTTGAACTCCGTTCCCTTTCGCCATCCAGCCCAGCTTTATGAAGCAGCTGGATATGTAATTGTGTTTTTGGTTTGCTGGTATCTGTATTGGAAAACAGAGCGTAGAAAACAGATTGGATATATTTTTGGAGTGTTTTTAATTCTTCTTTTTATGGTCCGTTTTTTGGTGGAATATGTAAAAGCAAGTCAAGGCGGATTTGAGTCAGCACTCGGTTTACTTTCAACGGGACAATGGCTTAGTATTCCTTTTATACTTGCAGGATTATATATTATGTGGAAAGCTTCAAAAAAGACAATTACTGAATAAAAAATAACCACAAATAGTAATTAATAATTATTGATGTATTCGTGGGCTTTAATATTTCTTTAAATG
The DNA here is from genome assembly GCA_020435865.1 of Aequorivita sp. GTDB lineage: Bacteria > Bacteroidota > Bacteroidia > Flavobacteriales > Flavobacteriaceae > Aequorivita. Next base: position 2,195 of record JAGQYZ010000110.1, read on the forward strand.
AAAAAAATACTTATTTCCGCTGCAATTGTAGCTTCACTTTTTTCACTTTACAATTGTAAGAATACCTCAAATTCAGAAAGCAAAAACCTTACTAAAGAAATCACTTTTACTAAAGAGGGTGAGCTTTCTATATTAAAAGCTAAAAATGATTCACTCATTGCAAAACTCGATATTGAAATTGCCGATGATGAATACACAACCCAAACTGGATTAATGTACAGACATTCCATGGCCAAAAATCAAGGAATGCTTTTTGTTTTTAATGATTCGCGTCAGCGATCTTTTTATATGAAGAATACGGAAATACCATTGGACATTATCTATATTAATTCTGAAAAGAAAATTGTAAGCATCCAAAAAAACGCAAAACCTTTTGATGAAACCTCATTGCCTTCTGAAGGTGCTACAGAATATGTTTTGGAAGTGAATGCTGGACTTTCTGATAAATGGAAGCTTGAAAAAGGGGACAAAATAGAATTTACAATTCTCGATTAACGACTTTAGATTAAAAATACAATTCCAAAAAAAATTATAAAACAAAAAGACCTTTCCAAATTGGAAAGGTCTTTTTTTATTGTTTAGATAGAAAAAGCTATGCTTCTAAAGCAGCTTCTTCGTCTTCTTTTTTATCAATCAAATCCTCAATTTTCTTACGTTTCACGGTATCATACATAATTGGTGTTGCAATAAACAACGATGAATATGTACCTACTACAATACCTACGATAATTGCGAATAATAGACCTCTAATGGATTCTGCACCCAAAAAGAACATACACAACAACACGATAAGTGTTGTGAACGAGGTGTTCAAAGTTCTTCCTAAAGTACTACTCAATGCCACATCAATAATTCGGTTCATCTTCCAGCTTGGATGTTCACCGAAATATTCTCGAATACGGTCAAATACAATTACCGTATCATTTAGTGAGTAACCAATCACCGTAAGTATCGCTGCAATAAAAGCTTGGTCAATTTCCATACTGAAAGGCATAAACCTATAGGTAAGGGAGAAAACCCCAAGTACGATCAAAACGTCATGGAATACCGCCAAAACGGCTCCCAAACTAAACTGCCATCTTCTAAAGCGCAAAAGAATATAAAGGAAAACCACAACCAACGAACCGAATACGGCCCAGAAAGAGTCTTTCTTAATATCATCTGCAATGGTAGGGCTCACTTTGTAGTACTCCATTCTACCAATAGTTTTCCCGTCTTGATCTCCAACAAAGTCTTCATAGGTCATATTTGCTGGCATTTCTTTTTTAACAGTTTCAAAAAGCATGTGCTCTATTTCTTCATCCACTTCGGTTCCGGTTTCGTCAACCTTATATTTGGTTGTAATCTTCAACTGGTTATCACCACCATATGTTTTTGCCTCGGCACTTCCAAAGGTTTTTATAAGATCGTTTTGAATTTCTTGTGAATTCACATCTTTTGCAAAACGAACGGTATAGGTTCTACCTCCAACAAAGTCAACACCTTGGTTAAGACCAAGGGTGAAAAGTGAAATAACACTTATCAAAATCATAATTCCTGAAATCACGTAAGCAATCTTACGTTTTCTCAAGAATTGAATATTTACGTTTTTGAATAGGTTCTTGGTGAAAGGTGTAGAACAAGGCAGTGATTTACCATTTTTTGTATAGCTATCAATAAACAATCTGGTAATGAAGATTGCCGTAAACAAGGAAGTGGCAATACCTATCAATAAAGTAGTTGCAAAACCTTGGATTGGTCCAGTCCCGAAAACCAAAAGAATCAAACCAGTAAGACCGGTAGTAATGTTCGCGTCAAGAATGGAAGACAACGCATTATTGAAACCATCTTTAATAGCATCTTTCTGCGCCTTGCCTTTTGCAAGCTCTTCTTTTATCCTTTCAAAAATAAGTACGTTCGCATCCACAGACATCCCCACGGTCAAAACAATACCTGCAATACCAGGCAATGTAAGTACAGCGCCAAGCCCAGCTAAGATACCGAAGATAAACAGAATGTTTACAATCAAAGCAACATCAGCAAAAGCACCAGCTTTTCCATAATAACCAATCATCCATAAAAGGACAATTACAAGAGCAATAACGAAAGACATTATTCCACTATCAATAGCTTCGTGACCCAATGTTGGCCCAACAACTTCCCCTTGGATAATCTCAGCAGAAGCTGGCAACTTACCAGCGCGCAATACGTTTGCCAAATCTTGCCCTTGTGGCACGGTAAAGTTTCCAGATATTTGGCTTCGTCCCCCAGCAATTGGACCTGAAGTTACTCCGGGTGCAGAATACACAATATCATCAAGAACAATAGCAATCTGGCTTTGGTTTTGGTAAGCATCACCTGTCATTTGTTCCCAAACTTTGGCTCCTTGACCGTTCATTTGCATGGAAACGACTACGCGGCTTAAGTTATCATATTCCTGTCTTGCATCAACAACAACGCTTCCTCCAAGTGGTGGAACATTATCTCTGTTTCCTCGCAATGCATAAAGCGCAGTAGTTTCCTCGCCGTTCAATTGTGCATTAGCCTCTGGCAAGCCCCAAACAAATTTTGCATAACGCATATCGTTAGGTAACAATGATTTTATTTGCGGATTGCGCAAGTAGCTATCAATAGCCGAAGTATCTTTTAATCTGAAAGTAGCAATAACAGGCCCTCCTTGATTACCCAAAGAAACCATTTTAGAAAGTATTGGGTTCGCTTTAGAGTCATCGGCAAGTGAATCTTTTACATCCTGCCCCCCCAAAAGTTTACTTACGTCGTCATCTTCTTTTTTGATTGAATCAACAACAGTTTTTGCTGTGTCAGCAGTTTTTGTTGTTTCAGTTTCAGATGATGATTTCGCCATTGCAATTTCACCAGCTTTAGTATCAGCAGCTTGCAGGAAGCTTGCCATTTCATCAAATTTATATACGTCCCAGAATTCAAGTTGAGCGGTACTTTGAAGTAGTTTCTTTACCCTATCCACATCTTTAGCTCCTGGAAGTTCTACAAGAATTCTTGCAGATTTCCCTAAACGTTGAATGTTTGGTTGGGTTACCCCAAATTTGTCAATACGCTTTCTTAAAACCTCAAAAGCAGAAGTAATTGATTCATCAATTTTCTTTTCGATAACTGGTTTTACCTGTGCATTGGTCATTCCAGGATTGATAACATCTTCAAGGTTTTTATTGAAGAAAATATCTGGTGAGGCAAGATTATTTTCGCCAGGAAGTTCTTCAAAAGCTTTAAAAAATAAATCCAAGTAAGTATCTTGGCTATCCTTTTGAAGATCTGTAGCTTTTTGCAATGCTTGGTTAAAGGCTGGATCTTTTGTGTTATTCGCAAGACCTTTCAAGATGTCCTTCACAGAAACCTCAAGAATCACGTTAATACCACCTTTAAGGTCAAGACCTTTGTTCAATTCCTTTTCCTTAGCGGTATTGTAATCTATCCCCAAGAAAACTGGCTGGGTACCGACAGAATCAAGGTAACGAGCTTCTGCGTTGTCCCGCTCGTGTGGTTCATTTTCAGAAAATTTGCTATTGGCAAACTCCTTTGCACTATCCTCTACTTTGTTCGCTACATAAGTGAAAGAGAGCTGATAAATACTTACCAATCCAAAAAGGATGGCAAATATGGTAATTAATCCTTTGTTTTGCATGTGTATATTCTTTTGGTCAGATTTTTTTATCCCTAAATTTCGGGAGCGCAAATATATGATTTGCTGTTATATCTGACAATTATGATTGCTATTTAAAATAAATTTTTGAAGGCTTTTAAATATGTATTATTGAAGCCAATTTTTAAAAGTGAAAAGCATTTTATCGTTTCACTCTTTTACTGAAGAAATTTTAAGACAATGGACCAGCCCGTACCTCTGGTATTTTATGTGAAGTTGTATCAATTAATAAAGAAACATTGCGATAGTTTTTATACGCAACATATTCAAAATTTTGCTTTAAACTGAAATTAGAATCGCCTGCGGCGAGAGAAACAATCTGATTTAAATATTGATCTTTTACAGACTTTAATGCAACTGGCAAACCATGAAGACCAAGGTCTGATCCATAATCCTTTTGGATTTTGATTACATCTAGTTTATAGGTATTGGAATCAGTACTGAAAGGAATTTTGGAAGAATTATCCTTTTCATTAAAAGCTGTATCGTCAAGTTGAAGTTTGTTCTGTTTATAAAACAAATTCTTTATTACGGCAACATCAATGGTACTGTAGTAAGTAACTTTTAGTTTACCATCCAGCAGTTCTGATACTTGAACATCAGCAACGCCAATTGCTTTTAATTGGTTTGTTATTTTTGAAACGGCAAGTTGTGCTTCATCACTGCTTACAGAATTGGTATCAAACTGAATAACAATTTCCTGATTGGGTAGCGTTGATTGTTCCTTGCTTATTCCAAAAAAAGCAAGGACAATTATAATTACAGGAATATACCATTTCCAGTTCACGTGCCAAATATAAAAAAATAAAGACTGTATCGCTACAGTCTTTAAACAATATAAAATAAACAATTAAAACTAGAACTCTAATTCAAAATAAAGACTGCTCTCTGGGTTTAACTCTGTAACGTCCTCCCCTTTCAGTACTTCTCCGTTTGCATTCATCAATTTTAAATTGATTTTCCAATAGCCCGTCATGGTTAATGATAGTTTACCATTATACATTTTGGTTGTGGCGTTGTAAGTCAAGTCTTCATTATTCGGCGAACTGTGGTTGCCCATTCCCGGCATTCTGGGATCAACGGTTATTTTGTAGTTTTCAACCATAGGAAAGCTCATCATGTTTTCCATTTTATATAGTACAGCTTGAAAATCATTAATTGCAACTTTAGGGTCTTTGGGATTAACATAGGCCAAAATGTAACGCGTATCATCACTGCCCATAAATACTTGTGTTTTATTCAAGCCATCTGCTGGTTGTGAAACATCAACCATCATAGCCTCTTCCATTGCTTGACCGTTAAGATTATAGTTAAGCATTACTTCCCAATATTCAGTGTCATTGCCCGCCATTTGAAAAACAATGTACCCTTTGTAAACGCTACTTTCTTCAGTATTGCTCAACAAAGTGTGTGGCGCAGAATGTTCCATGGTTTCCATATGCATCATCGGCATCCAGGTTGGAGCAGCGTTGGTAACGTATTTGTCACTTGCCATATCTTTAATTCTGATGGAAATTTCATTGTATCCCACTTCAAGGTTTGTTTTATCTGTATAGATTTCAACGGAATGATCCGCTTGTGAAAATTCATAAATTTTAGTCAAACCTTCCACTGGGTTTGAAACTACTGGATCATCATTATCCTCGGAACAACTTACGAATGAGATTGACAATATGATGATTGCGAAAATATATTTTAGTGTTTTCATTTTTATAATATTTGTTTTCAATAATTAATTGATTGAATAAGAAATGGTTAAATAAAGGTTTCTGCCCATCCGCGGAATGTTGTTCCAGTCGGTNNTAGGACGAATAATTAGTATCAAGAATGTTTTCAATCCCAGCTTTCAGAAAAAGATCATTATCTTTTATGAAGAAACGTTTCCCAAAGCTTGCTGAAAGTGTGGCGTAGGCCCCAGTCTTCGTTTCACCGTAAGCAGGATTGTAATTTATTTGCTCCCCAGCGCCATCAACCGAAAGCGATGCGGAATATTGGTTTTTATAGAAATCGAGTGCACTTCTGTATGATAGCGGACTAATCAATGGCAAGTTTTCACCGTCATTGTCCACACCGCGGTGATACGAAGCACTGCCAGATAATTTAAATGCATTTGAAATATTATACCTTCCCGAAAGCGTTGCGTTAAAAAGCTGCGCATAATCAAGATTGTTATAAATCTTTACACCATCAGCACCAATGGTCATCGTACTGAGCGAATTATCCACAACTCCAATTATATAATTGAAAACGTGAAAATAATTTGCTCCAGCGGTAATTTCAAAAGTTGGTCTTTTATATGTTACCGAAAGATTTGCATCTGCAGAGCTTTCGGTTTTTAAGTTTGGATTACCTATATAATCATGGTTATCAAAACTATTAAACAGATAAAAACCATATCCTTCCGAAACCGATGGTGCGCGTTCGCCATAAGAAAGACCAGCATTAAAGTGAAAATTATTCAGCATTTTGTGATATTGCGTCGAAAAACTTTTCAAAAAACGGGTATTTGTCTTATCCATTTCGGGATAGAAAATTTTTAAGCTATTCAACCCAAAATCATCTGCCACAGTATTAGAATGATACCCCAAACGTGTTGAAAGTTTTAATGAAGCCTTCTTAAAAGGAATGTGGTCTTCGGTATAAAAACCAACATCTCTGGTGTGTACATCTGGCCAAGTAAGCATAAACATCAATGGCTCATTACTGTTGGTTGGATACATCGTCATTTCCGCATAACTTCTGTTATAATACCCATCCAATTTGAAAAAGAAATGATTTTTTTCTTTGTTGAAATTGGCTTGTGTATAAAACCCAGCAGTCTCACTCCAGCCTGGCATATCCATATGTATCAGCACATCCGGACGTTTGGTATCATCCATAGTGTGCTTAATATCATTGTAATACAATTTGGATTCCCAATTGGTGAAATTTCCAAGTAACGTGTCTTGATTAAAACTCACTGAACCAATCACCGCACGCGCTAAAGAAACATCCATCGTCAAGGCTGGATAACCAACATCATTCGCTTTATCATATATTAAGGCAGCGGAAATGGATTTGTCATCGGCCAATTTATAGCCAGAATTGATTGAGAAGTTATATTTTTCAAATTGTGAAAAAAGAACTTCTTTATCGCCTCCAGCATAGTAATTATCTGCCTTACGATAAATTCCATCAGTATTCAGATAGAATTTTTTATCAGAATAATTCAGTTCGCCTCCAAAAACACGCATCTTGTTATTGGTTTCATAAGCGCTTTCCAATGAGCCATTCCAACCAGTTGGTTTAAAATTACTTTTTTGCAATTTCAAGTTGATGCCTCCGCCAATGGTATTCCCAAACATTGCTCCTTGCTGGCCAGAGCCAATCTCTGCTTCCGCAAGATTAGATACGTCAACATAGGAAGTTATGGGGTCCATTTTGTCTGTGCACGCGCCAAAAATCTGCATACCGTCAATGGTTACCGCCAAACGTTCTGAAGCCATATCGTTCATCGTTGGCTCCCAAGCATAGGCACCACGTTTCACCATATTGACACTGAGTGACGATTCCAAAAACTCATCTAGTGTGGACAGAGGTTTTCGCTGTTTTTGATGATCTAATTGTTTGCCTGCCGAAATTACAATCACCTCATTTAGATGAATCAATTTTAGGCTATCAGCGGGTGTTTCTTGAGCGTACACGTGTGGTGTTAAAGTACCACAAAGCATTACACTCAAAAGACAACCCATACGTATTACCCGCAAGGGAAATACACTTAGAGCTAATTTCATTTTAAGATAGTTTTGATAATTTAAAAAGAATGGCACTCTGAAATATTCTATAGAAATTTCAAAATGAACCTTTGTTATAAATTATCCCAACCGCGGTGGATGAAGAATTTTTGAAGTAAAAAGAGAAGAATTCAAATTTGGCTTGTAGCCAATGTTATCAACGGAAAAAAAATCGATTTCCGAAGCAAACATATATTCTATAATATTTTCTGAAATTATAAACTGCGGAATTTCAGTTTTTGAGGTTTTGTTGCTCAATGGATTCTTATTCTCAGCGCCAGCTTCCTTTGCCAACTCTTTTGTTAAGTGGCATTTTCCGTTACAATGCATTTCTGGTTTGTCTTTGTTCTCGCAAAGAACTTTGACGATGTAATCATAATTCACAAAATAATCTACTACTGGCCACATGGGCTTAGTAAGCATTATTAAGGAGGTAATTATTAAGATTACATTTTTCACAAGGCAAACTTACAATTCTTATATAGTTCTTAAAATGATTTTTATCACATTTTATGTTTCATTTAAGTCAAAAGAAGTATAACCCAAAAAACACATTTGATTGGGCATTTCAAATCGTAGTACAACTGCAACCAAGAACAAAAAAAGGTTCATAAAAGCATTCAATATAAAATATTTATTTTCAAAATTTGTCAACTTTTTAATGTTAATAAATTTTTATATTATTGGTTTTAAGCGTATTAACAATCAATTCTTGACAACTTTAAATTTTAATATTAAAATGGATTTACTATTTTATTATATTTACGTACATTAATATTCCTATTTAATCTAATCAAAAACAATTTCAGAATATGCAAGTAAAAACCGCCATCCCCGCACCAAAAACCTATACACAGGATGAAGCATACAGGGCTTCAGTTGAATATTTTAAAGGAGACGATCTTGCAGCTCGCGTTTGGGTAAATAAGTATGCCCTAAAAGATTCCGAAGGCAATATTTATGAAAAAACACCAAACGACATGCATCGTCGTATCGCAAAAGAAATTGCACGCGTGGAAAAGCGCTATGCAAATCCGATGTCTGAAGATGAAGTTTTTGAAGCCATCAAAGACTTTAAATACATCGTGCCGCAGGGCAGCCCAATGGCGGGAATCGGTAATCCATACCAAATTGCTTCACTCTCCAATTGTTTTGTCATTGGCAACGACGGCGACTCTGATTCTTACGGAGGAATTATGAAAATAGACCAAGAGCAGGTTCAATTGATGAAACGCCGCGGTGGTGTTGGCCATGATCTTTCACACATACGCCCGAAAGGTTCTCCGGTGAAGAACTCTGCTTTGACCTCAACAGGGATTGTCCCTTTTATGGAGCGCTACTCAAACTCAACCCGCGAAGTGGCACAGGACGGCCGCCGTGGCGCTTTGATGCTTTCCGTATCTATAAACCACCCCGATTCCGAAGATTTTATAGATGCCAAAATGGAGCAGGGAAAAGTGACTGGTGCAAATGTTTCCGTTCGGATGGACGATGCATTTATGCAAGCCGTAAAGGACGATACAAGATACACCCAGAAATATCCAATTTTTAGTAAAAACCCAAAAAACACTAAGGAAATTAAGGCTGGAAATCTATGGAAAAAAATAGTCCATAATGCATGGAAATCTGCTGAGCCGGGCATCCTTTTCTGGGACACAATTATCAAGGAATCGGTGCCGGATTGTTATTCAGATTTGGGCTACAAAACCGTTTCTACCAATCCATGTGGCGAAATTCCACTTTGTCC
>JAGQYZ010000111.1 GCA_020435865.1 Aequorivita sp.
GTGAGTCGTGAGGCGTGAGGCGTGAGGCGTGAGTCGTGAGTCGTGAGTCGTGAGTGGTGTATGTCCCTGATATAGGTTGACCACTTTAAAAGTGTAAAACTATGAAAGCAAATGTACGGAGTATCCGCAAGCAGCGTCAATACTCGGAAGAATTTAAAAAAAGGATCGTTGGGGATTTTGAGAGCGGCAAGTATAGCGTTTGCCAGTTGGAGAAACTCCATGGAGTTCGCAATGGGACTATTTACAGTTGGATCCATAAATTCTCTACCTTTAACGAACAAGGATTCAGAATTGTAGAGATGAAAGACAGCAGCAATAAAAAAATGAAGGAGCTCGAGGCCCGTATCAAAGAGCTGGAAAGCGCCGTCGGCCGCAAACAGATCAAGATTGATTATCTGGAGAAGATGATGGAGATCGCCAAGGATGAACTTGACATCGACATCAAAAAAAACTTCGGCACCCCACAATCAACTGGTTCCGGGAAAACAAACAAAAAATGAGTTTTTCCCTGAACAGTCTCTACAGAGAAGTTGGTCTGAGCAAGCAGGCCGTTGCCCAGTACGATGCGCGGCAAAAGATCTTTGATAACAAAGTAGCACAGCTGGTTCTTGAAGCAGACGAACTGCGAGCGGACCATCCAGGTTGTGGGGTGGAAAAAATGTACTATACACTTAAGCCCGACTTTATTGGAAGGGATCGGTTTATAGAATTGATGCTGGAACTAGGATATCGGTTAAAGCGCAAAAAGAACTATAGAAGGACAACCATCGCTTCAAAAATCTATTATCCCAACCTCATAAAAGGAATGGAAATTGACCGTCCATCAATGGTCTGGCAGTCTGATATTACCTACATACCCATCGGTAACAGACATTATTACGCAGTCTTTATAATAGATGTCTATACCAAGAAGATCGTAGGTTATAAGGTCTCTGACAATATGAGGGCACGGGCAAATATGGATGCTTTGAATATGGCTTTGAGTGATAATGATGCTCCATTGATACACCATAGTGACAGAGGGAGTCAATATACTTATAAAGAATACACAAGCCTTTTGAAGCACCGTGGAAGCCAGATAAGCATGGCACTCTCTGCACAGGACAATGCCTTTGCCGAGCGTATCAACAGGACCATAAAAGAAGAATACCTGGACCATTGGAAACCCAAGGACTTTGGCCAATTAAGAAGAATGACGGCAAAAGCCGTAAAGAACTATAACAACAAAAGATTGCATAACAACAACGACAGAATGAGCCCTGAAAAGTTCATAACCCAATTTTCTTTCTTGAGGCCTCAAGAAAGAAAATTGATGACTATTTTTGACAATGAATTAATTAACTAAAAACGGTCAACGCTAATCAGGGAAGTTCATGGAAACTAAAATTAAAATTTGGATTCCTTCCGAAGCTGTGCCATTTTTATTGCGGCAATGGCAGCTTCCGTGCCCTTGTTGCCGTGTTTGCCACCGCTACGGTCTATGGATTGCTGGATGTTATTATCTGTAAGCACACAGAAAATAACAGGAATATTGCCGTGAACATTTAAGTCTTTTATGCCTTGAGCTACTGCTTCACACACATAATCAAAGTGTTTTGTTTCTCCTTGAATTACGCTTCCTATAGCTATTACCGCATCTAACATATCATAGCTTTGCGTCATTCTTTTGCAACCATAAATAAGTTCAAAACTACCAGGAACGTTCCAACGGACGATGTTTTCGCTTATAGCACCACAATCTTTCAAAGCATCAAAAGCGCCTTGAAACATACCTTCGGTAATTTTGTGATTCCATTCTGAAACAACAATCCCAAACCGAAAGTCCTTCGCGTTTGGGATTGTTGCTTTATCGTAAGCCGATAAATTTGTATTTGCTGTAGCCATTTATTTTTTCATTGCTTCCGCGCGTCCAGTATATATTTCGGCTTTAGTTGCTTGTGTTGATTTTGGATAATCGTCAGCTATTTTTTTGAAATTTGCCAACGCTTTATCATTTTGGTTCAAGGACATTGCAACAATTCCAGCTTTTAAAAGGAAACGTGGTGTTGTAAAATCATTTGAGCTCATTTTAGCGGCTTCTTCATAATATTTTAAAGCATCCTCATTTTGACCTAGCTGTGCAAAAGCGTCACCTATTGCGCCTTTTGCCAATGGTGCCAAAATATCATCATCACTGCTGAATTTGTCTAACTGCGCAATTGCATCTTGATATTTGTTGGTGTTCAAATAAGCCATTCCTGCATAATAATGTGCAAGGTTTGCAGCCTTTGTTCCGCCATAATTATCGATAATGTCAATAAAACCGTATTTTCCTTCACCACCTTGCAAAGAAAGATTGTAAAGTGAATCTTTTGCAGGATCGGTTAAAGCTTGTTCCCAATAGGTCTGAGCTTGAAACATTTCGTTCATCGCTTCCGTTTCTTTTGGGCCTTTAATATATTGGTGATATGCAAAATATCCCAAAACAGCTACAGCCACAATTATAATAAAAGCCAAGATGGCTTTTTGGTTTTTTTCTACCCAAGCCTCAGTTCTGGATGCGCCTTGATCCAGCGTATTGAATACTTCTGCCGTTGTGCTGTGGTCTTCTATTTCTGACTGCTTTTCAGCTTTTGTTTTTGATTTGCCTCCGCGTTTGTTGTACGTTGCCATATTGTTACTTCTTGTTATTAAGATTCCCGCCTTCGCGGGAATGGCGCAAAAATAAAATTTTAAATGGAATTTGAAAGGATAAATATTTCTTATTTTTTAATAATTTGCAAAGCGGTTATTCTTTCTATTCAGAAAAAATCCTAAAGCACAATCCATTCATTTTTATGATTTTACAAAAACTGTCTTTACTCAACTATAAAAACTTTGAAGCAGAAACCTTCGAATTTGACCCAAAAATAAACTGTTTTGTGGGAAATAATGGCGTGGGAAAGACCAATGTGTTGGATGCAATCTACCATCTTTCCTTTGGAAAAAGTTATTTTAATCCCATCACAACACAGAATATTAAACACGGGGAGGATTTTTTTGTAGTTGAAGGTTTTTATGAAAGAAAAGATACGCCCGAAAAAATTGTGGTGAGCGCCAAAAAAGGGCAGAAAAAAATCATTAAACGAAACGGAAAGGGGTATGAAAAATTTAGTGAACACATTGGGTTTTTACCGTTGGTTATCATTTCTCCGGCAGATAGGGACTTGATTATTGAAGGAAGTGATACACGACGGAAGTTTATTGATGGTGTTATTTCACAACGGGATTCGGATTATTTGCAAACGCTCATAAAATATAATAAAGTGCTAGCGCAGCGCAATTCACTGTTGAAATATTTTGTGGCGAACAACACCTTTAGCCAAGACACGATTGATATTTACAACGAACAATTACATACTTACGGAACTTCTATTTTTGGAAAACGGACTGCTTTTTTGGAGGAATTTTTGCCAATATTTTTGAATCGTTACAAATCCATCAGCAGTGGCGATGAAGGCGTAAATTTGGTTTATGAAAGCCAATTGCAGGAAAATGATTTGTTGACATTGCTTCAGAAGCATATTACAAAAGACAAAATCACACAATACACCAACTTTGGAATTCATAAAGACGATCTCGTTTTTGAAATTGACGGGCATCCCATCAAGAAATTTGGCTCGCAAGGACAGCAAAAATCGTATTTGATCGCGTTGAAGTTGGCGCAATTTGATTTTATTAAAAACCATTCAAAAACAAACCCCCTTTTGCTTTTGGATGATATTTTTGATAAATTGGATGAAACGCGGGTGGCCCATTTAATCAGTTTGGTGGACAAGGAAAATTTTGGGCAATTGTTCATTAGCGACACGCATGCGGAACGCACGGAGGAAGTGATTAAAAAAGTGCATCAGAGTTACAGGATGTTTCCATTGTCTAACTAACACTGTGCCCTCTGTGCCTCCGTGGTAATTTTACACCACAGAGACACAGAGAAGACGGAAAAACACAAATTAAAAATAGCTATGAATTTAAAATTTATGATCCTTTTTTTATTGGTTTTTGTCACTAGTTGCGCAAAACCCAATCCCGAAGCCCAAAAACAAAACCTCAGCGGCTATTGGGAAATAAAGACGGTAAAAATGCCCGATGGCGAAAAAAAGGATTTTAATGTAAATACAGTTGTGGATTATATTGAAGTGAAAGGCGACAGCGGTACAAGAACTAAAGTTTCACCTAAATTTGACGGGACTTTTACAACAAACGGTGTTTCAGAAAATTTCATTTTAAAAATTGAAGATGATAGTTTACGGATGTATTACAAAACTCCGTTTGACGAATGGAAAGAAACTGTTATTAAGGCCAAGGATAGTACGTTAACATTGAAAAACAAAGACAATAAAATTTACACCTATTCCAAATTCAAGAAGTTTGATTTTGAGGAGTGACGCAGCACTTCGACTGCGCTCAGTGTGACATCCTTTAAAATAAATTCGCGAACTCAAAGATTCACAAACCCACTAATTCACAATTAAAATGGCAAAAAGACATGCAGAAAACATATCAATAGGTGATGCTTTAAAAGAATTTATTGGTGCAAACCGTTTGGAAAAAGGTTTGGACAAAGTGAATGCCAAAGAAGCTTGGGATACGGTTATGGGCGTTGCTATTTCAAAATACACAACAGATATAAAATTGGACCGCGATACATTATATATTCAGCTTTCATCTTCTGTTTTACGGGAGGAATTGAGCTATGGAAAAGAAAAAATTATTAAACTACTCAATGAAGAATTGGGGAAGGAATTGATTAAGAAATTGATTCTGCGCTAAGGGCTTTTATTTATTAAAAACAAAAACGCCTTCCGGTTTGGAAGGCGTTTTCAATTAAAATATTTCGTAAGCTTAAAACATTTCGCGGCCAGCAAAATGAAAAGCACCTTCAATAGCTGCATTTTCATCGCTATCACTTCCGTGAACAGCGTTTTCACCAATAGAAGCTGCGTATAATTTACGGATGGTACCTTCAGCTGCATCAGCTGGGTTGGTAGCACCGATCAAAGTACGGAAATCCTCAACAGCGTTTTCTTTTTCAAGAATTGCTGCTACGATTGGCCCGCGCGTCATATATTCTACCAATTCGCCATAAAATGGGCGTTCACTGTGAACTGCATAAAATTCTTTTGCGTCTGCAGTAGTCATTTGGGTAAGTTTCATCGCAACGATTCTAAAACCCGAAGCGTTAATTTTTTCAAGAATGGCGCCTATGTGTCCTTTTTCAACCGCATCTGGCTTTAACATTGTAAATGTTCTGTCTGTTCTCATTGTGTTTTTAAAATTTCGGCAAAAATAACTATTTGAAAATGAAAAGCAACTATTTACGGAATGTTTAATGATTTCTTAAAGGTTCAACTGAAATTACTTCAATAAACCATTTCGCAGTTAATTTGTAAATATTGTATCTTCGCCCCCTATGAATAAAGAAACTACCCAGATTGTCAAAAAACTACTCGCTTCACCACAAAAAATTTTAATTGTGGGCCATAAAAACCCTGATGGCGATGCGGTTGGTTCGTGTTTGGGGCTTTTCTATTTTCTGAAAAGTTTAGGTCATGATACGACTGTAATCATGCCAAATGATTTCCCTGATTTTTTGAAATGGCTACCGGGTTGTGAGGAAATCATCATATATGAAAAAGAAGTTCAAAAAAGTACTAATCTATTTGAAACAGCTGGTTTAGTTTTCACGCTGGATTTTAATAGTTTGGAAAGAGTTGGTGGTGAGCTTCAAAAAGTTTTAGAAAACTGTTCTGCAAAGTTTGTGATGATTGACCATCACCAGCAACCCGCAGATTATGCTGTTGCAACTTTCAGTGATGTGAAAATGAGTTCCACTTCCGAAATGGTCTTTCACTTTATGGACGCCTTGGATGAAGCCAAAAAACTTTCAAAAGAAATTGCAATCAACCTCTACACGGGGATAATGACTGACACTGGTTCCTTCCGTTTCTCCTCCACTAGTCCAACAACACACAGGGTTGCGGCAAAATTGATTGAAGCAGGGGCAGAATGCGCCACTATCAACCAAAATGTTTATGACACCAATAGTCCCGAACGGATGAAGCTTTTGGGAGTGGCATTAAACAATTTGGTAATTATGCCAAAATTGCACACTGCATATATTACACTCACCCAAAAAGAACTGGATGACCACAACTTCAAAAAAGGTGATACCGAAGGATTTGTAAACTATGCGCTTTCAGTAAAAGGCATTGTTTTTGCTGTGATCTTTATTGAAAACAAACAGGAAAGTATTGTGAAAATTTCTTTTAGAAGTAAAGGAGACTTTTCAGTAAACGATTTTGCACGTAACCATTATAGTGGTGGTGGCCACATTAATGCTGCGGGTGGAAAAAGTTCACAAGACCTTAACAAAACCATAACTGAATTTATTAGTATCTTGCCACGTTATAAAGATGAACTTACACATGCTTCATAAGCTGTTTTATATTTTATTTTTTTCAGCGTTAATCGTTTCTTGCAAAAGCCCAGAAGCTAGGCGCCCTGTGCAAAGTCATTCTGGAACTTTCATAAAAGAGTCTGCAGAAAGAAACAAAAAAATCTACGACGATGAGAAAAACTTCATCGGGGAAATTATAGCTAAAGACTCTACACATAATTACATTTCTTCCGAAAACGGTTTTTGGTATTTTTATAACAAGCGTGATACCTCTACCTCAATAATGCCAGATTTGGGTGATGTTGTTAAGTTCACCTACGATATTAAGGACCTCAACGGCAGCATGATTCTTTCAGAAAAAGAAAACGGATTGCAGCATTACAAAGTAGATCAAAGCAACCAGGACCTTATTTCTGGTGTTCGCGAAGGCATAAAACTTATGAAAGAAGGCGAAACAGTAACCTTCATATTTCCTTCCTATAAAGCTTATGGTTATTATGGGATTGAAGAAAAACTCGGCTCCAATATACCGGTGCAGAGCACTGTAACTTTACACACAATTGAACAAACAAACAATAATTAAATCAACACCCATGAAAAAACTAACATTTTTATTTTTAACCCTTACACTTGCACTTGCTTCTTGCCAGGAAAAATATCCAGATCTTAAAGATGGAGTATATGCAGAGTTTATTACAAACAAAGGAACTTTTATTGCCAAACTTAAAAACGAAAGTGCTCCGCTAACTGTTGCGAACTTCGTAGCATTGGCAGAAGGCACCAATGGTATGGTAGATTCTCTTTACAAAGGAAAACGTTTTTATGATGGTCTTACTTTCCACCGCGTTATTAAAGATTTTATGATCCAAGGTGGTGATCCTAATGGTGATGGCTCAGGAAATCCAGGATATGCATTTCCAGACGAAATTACGGACACCATCCGTTTTAACAAAAAAGGCCTTTTGGCAATGGCTAATTCAGGACCAAACACCAATGGCAGTCAGTTTTTCATTACTTTAAAAGACACACCGTGGTTGGATGGCCGCCATACTGTTTTTGGTGAAATAGTAAAAGGACAAGAAGTGGTTGATTCCATTGGAAACATTGAAACTGAGAAACCCGGTGATAAGCCAAAAGTGCCTGTAGTCATTGAAAAAGTGAACATCATTAACAAGGGTGATATAAAAATCCCTTACTTCACTGAGGAAATGGGCAAGATTGAAAAAGAAAAGAAAGAAAAAGAAGAGCGCATTAACAAAGTAGCGGCTGCAGAAGCAGAAGCGCTGAATGCAATTAGAGCAAAGGCAGATTCACTTCCTTCAGGAATTAAAATTTACTTTAACGAAAAAGGTGATGGCCCGCAACCCAAACAAGGCGATCAGATTTTAATGAATTATGCTGGATATCTTACCGACGGGCATATGTTTGATTCAAACGTTTTGGAAAATGCCGAAAAGTTTGAAATGGTTGATGAAATGCGCAAAGCTGCCGGTCAATATGCTCCTGTACCAACCGAGTATAGCACAGAAGCTAAATTGATTCCTGGTTTCCGTGAAGGATTGTTACAAATGAAAGTTGGCGATAAAGCCACAATCTTCATCCCTGCACACTTGGCTTATGGAAGTAGAGGAATCCCTGGGGTAATCCCTCCAGATTCTGAATTGATATTTGACCTTGGAATTGTTGATATAGCAAAATAATTTCAGATTAATTATAACTAAAAAGGAACCGATTTCTCGGTTCCTTTTTTTATGCAATAAATCTCAGTTTTTATTTTTTCGGAATGTTCTTTAAAATTTCCAACACAAATTCCCAATACTTTTGGGCGGAAGAAATACTTGCGCGTTCATCAGGAGAGTGTGCTCCTTTAATTGTCGGTCCAAATGAAATCATATCCATTTCTGGATAATTCTGACCTAAAATTCCACATTCCAGTCCAGCGTGGCAGGCAGCTATATTTGCTTTTTCGCCATTATTCATTTTTTGGTAAAGATTGTCCAAAACTTTCAAAATGGGGCTGTCCATATTTGGTGCCCAACCTGGGTAATCGCCAGCCAATTTCACCTCGTAACCAGCAAGTTCAAAAGTTGAGGTAAGTGCGTTTGCTAAAACATCTTTGGAAGATTCCACAGAGCTTCTAGTTAAACATTCAATCTTTACATTTCCGTCGCCAACCGAAACTTTCGCAATATTGTTTGAGGTTTCTACCAAATCTTCAATATCTGGACTCATTCGGTACACACCATTGTGCGCAGCATTCATCGCATTTAAAAATTTTGTTTGTTCTTCATTACGCATCACTTTCGCATAAGTTTCGGTACTTTTTTCAGCAGTGATGGAAAGATTGGGCTCTAATGATTTGTATTCTGAAAGAATAGCTGCCTTCATCTTTTCAAATTCAACAAGAAATTTTTTTTCGGAAGAAACTACAATCTGTGCAATGCTTTCACGTGGAATTGCATTTCGAAGACTTCCGCCTTCCAGCTTTGCCAATTGCATAAAATCATTTGTAGCGAAAAGCAAACGATTCATCAATTTGTTGGCATTGCCCAAACCTTTTATAATGTCCATTCCGCTGTGGCCGCCATTTAAGCCTTTTACTTTAATAGTATATGCAATTGAGCTTTTAGGAGATTCAGATTCATTATAGGTTCCTGTTGCTGTAACATCTACTCCGCCGGCACAGCCTACGCCTATTTCGTCATCTTCTTCTGTGTCGAGGTTCAAAAGAATGTCACCTTTCAGCAAACCACCTTTCAATCCTTTGGCGCCCGTCATCCCAGTCTCTTCGTCTATGGTGAAAAGTGCCTCGATTGCAGGATGTTCAATTTCGTTGCTTTCAAGAATTGCCATAATAGTTGCAACGCCTATGCCGTTATCGGCTCCAAGCGTAGTTCCTTTTGCGCGCACCCAATCGCCATCCACATACATTTCAATACCTTGCGTGTCAAAATTGAAATTGGTGTCGTTATTCTTTTGGTGCACCATATCTAAATGGCTTTGCAAAACCACAGCTTTACGGTCTTCTAATCCTTTAGTAGCTGGTTTGCGAATTATTACATTACCTACTTCATCTTCCAAGGTTTCCAGCCCAAGACTTTTGCCGAAGTCTTTCATAAACGCAATCACGCGTTCCTCCTTTTTTGAAGGGCGTGGCACTGCGTTTAGGTCTGCAAATTTATTCCAAAGCATTTTGGGTTTTAGGTTTCTTATTGCTTCATTCATCTTTTAAAATTTTTAGGAACACAAAATTACATTTTTACATCCGCTATAAAAATTATGTGGAGAAAGAATTCCTTTGTATGTTTGAAATATGCAAAAAAGAACTTCCGTATTTCTTACTTTATTTCTAGTTGTGCAGATAATTGCCCTTCAGATTTTAAAGTTTTTTCCAGAATTTGTAGAAAAATATTACAGCCTAGGAGTTTATCCATGGATTTCAAAAATCTCTCGATACATTTTTGGCTGGGTTCCTTTTTCGGTGGGCGATTTATTTTATCTGCTTATTGCTATTGTAGCTATCCGGTGGCTTTATAAAAATGTAAAAAGACTACGGCACAATGAGCAAGTAGGCTTTTTTGTGGACATTCTTGCAGCCGTTTCTGTGGTTTATTTTATGTTCCATGTGCTTTGGGGCTTTAATTATTATAGGCTACCGCTGCATAAATCATTACATCTTGAGAGTAATTATACTACCGAACAATTACTGGAAACCACAAACCGGT
>JAGQYZ010000112.1 GCA_020435865.1 Aequorivita sp.
AATAATGTGTAATGAATAGTGAATAAATTATCCTCATTCCTTTGATGTTTCGATTATTTTATAAAGAATTTTTAGAATGCTTATCAGCTCTTTGTTTAGGGAATCAAATTTTTCTGGAGAAATATAATTTGTGTCTCTCAATAATTTCAACCAATATTGAGTTTCTCTAGCTTCCTTATAAGAAATCGACATTTTTGCTCTAAAATCTTTTTTAGAAATACCGCCAATGGCTTCTTCTACATTTGCCCCAATGGAAGTTCCTGATTTTAGGATTTGTTTAGAGAGAACGTATTCTTTTTCCGCAATCAATCCCTTAGTGAGTTTGACTATTTCAATAGCAAACATATAGGTTCTTTCAGCAATTATATTTTCTTTCATAGTATAATTACTAATTATTCATCATTAATTATTAATTAAATCCTCGTTGCCGTTTGGCCTCAAATATAAGGATTCCCGCGGCTACTGAAACGTTCATGCTGTCTATTTCGCCCTGCATTGGAATGATAATATTTTGGTGGCTGTTTTGTAGCCATTCATTTGAAAGTCCGGTTGCTTCCGTACCTACAACTATTGCTGTACTTTCGTTGAAATTGCAAGTGTAGTAGGGAACGGAAGCTTGTAGTGCGGCGCAGTATATGTTGATTTTATTTTCCTTCAAAAATGAAATGATTTCTGAAGTGCTCCCCGTGGCAATTTTATTCGTAAACAAACAACCCACGCTACTGCGTATTATGTTTGGGTTGTATAGATCTGTTTTTGGGTTGGCTATGATTATAGCATCTACATTTGCAGCATCTGCGGTTCGGAGAATTGCACCTATGTTGCCTGGCTTTTCTGGGGCTTCGGCCACAAGTAGTAATGGGTTGCTGGTTGCAGGTTGCAGGTTGGCAAGTTGTAATGTTTTTGAATGGGCAATTGCCAATACACCTTCTGTTGAACTTCTGTAGGCCAGTTTTTCGTAGATTTCTGAAGTAATTTCTATGAATTCCGCTTCACTGTTTGCAGATTCCTTTAGGATGAAAATTTCTTCTTCAGGAATAATCTCCGAACAAAAAAGAAGTGTTTCCAAGAGGTAGCCGCCTTTTATTGCCAGTGAAATTTCGCGCAGTCCTTCAATTACAAAAAGTTGTGTTTTGCGACGTTCGCGCGATTTTTCCTGTAATAAAACAATTTGCTTTATCAGCGGATTTTGAAAACTTGTAATTTCTTTGTGCATCCTGCAAAGATATGCTACTGGTTTTTATATCCCGTCCCTAAATTAATGCGAAGCCCGAAACTTATGGTAAAATAATTTACACCTTTAAAGCTGTCTTCCAATTCTTTTGGCACATCTATATTCATAAAGTCACGCCGGAGTTCTGGAGCAACGAATACCCCTAGATAAGGGTTGAACCTATAACTTAACTCTGGACTTAGCCATACTGCCGTTGCTGTATCTTTAAAACTATCACCCAGACCACGATTGGCATATACTGAATAACCAATCCCAGCAGCAAGGGAGATGTCGAAATTTTCTATATTATAATCATAGCCAACAACCCCACCCATTAAAATATTAGCGGTGTTATCATAATTGCCCAATAAATCTGAATCAGTAACTTTCCCGTTGAAGAAGCTGAAATATGGACCTACAAAAAAGGTTTTATAGGTATTTACTTTTAAAACAATTTTTCCTCCGCCTTTTAGATCCATGCCCTCGTTTACAAAATTGTTGCCAAAAGCAATAGGAAAATATGCGCCAATAAGTATGTTTCCTATCTTATGGCCAGTCTGTTTTTGAGCTTGGCTTTCGGTTTCAAGATTTGTTTCTGTTTGCTGTGCAAAGGTTATTGTTGAAATAAAGAGCGCGCAAAGTAAGGTTTTAATATTCAAAAACATAGGTGTTGCTTGCGTTGGTTAATGGAATTTCAATGGTTTGGGTGTCACCTGAGTTGAGAGAATAATTAAAGACTACGTTTTCGCCTTGAATACTGTAAATGGAAATGATTTGGTTTTCCGAAGAAGGCATTAAGGAGCCCGTTTTCATTTCTGAAAGGTTGCAGTCAGATGGTGGATTATAGACATTTAAGGGCAATTCGCAAGCAGAGGGTGTGTACAGTATTTCATAGCTTACCGTATTTTGATCGCCTCCGTTATTATTGAGTGTAAGTTTAAGTTCTGCCATTTTACCCAAAGTAATGGAACCCATATCGTATAGTACCCTATTTACATGTTGTTGTGAAAAGTAGGCACGGCTGGAATAGTCTTGATTAACCTGTTGATTGTAAAAATTATCCACGTTTATAAAAATGTCCAAAGGGTCAAATTGCTCGTCCAGTGAAATCAATCTAAAATTTCCATTGGCATCGGTCGTGGTTTGGCCCAGCGCATCACCCAAGGCACTTGTAATTACAGGGATATTGGGTAGTGCATTGCCTTGCGTGTCTGTTACTTTTCCTTTTATTAATAGACGGCGGTTATTTTCAATATCTACATCGTCGCCAAGGCAACTTACGGTTGTTAAGACAGTTAGAAGCAATAAAAACTTGAGAAAGTTTTGTTTCATTTTTCATAGATTTTATCAAAACAAGAATACTGAAAAAAGATAAAGCGGTCAAGTATAAAATGCTAAATTCGAGTTCAAATTCACAGCTTTTTACCTTCATAATAATTAACAACCAGTGCAACCATATAATCGTAGCTCAAAATGCCACGACTTTGATTGTTTGCTTTTAAGAAATTGTCCCAGAATATTTTTGAAAAATCCTCAAAAGGGTTTTGATAACTGTCCCAGAAATCCCGCATTTCCTTATAGCTCTTCAGAATTCCAGGGTTTATGGTTGTTAAAAGCTCTTCATATTTGGCTTCGTCCCTCCGAGCTACTTCATTTATTAAATAGCGCAATGTAAAAATGTAACCTGTATATTGCATATACGGATCGTCATTATGTAAGGTGGAAAGTGTAGCAATAAAATTAGCTTCATTTTCAGCGGCATAGCCTATCTGGTGCGCTTCTTCGTGACAAGCAATTGCTGGGAATTTATAGGTTTTCATCAAATTATTTACCTGTGCCTCGCCCGAAAAAGGATTAAGATAACCGCTGTACCCCATAATAGTAAGTCCTAAACTCCACCCACTTTTTTTAATGCTCCTTGGTGATAGCGCAAGTTGTGGATACTCTTTTTCAAGATTTTTGTAACCGTTCAATGTTTTTTTGAACATTTCCTTTTGTGAGTAGGGCAGCTCTATTTTCACACTATCTGCAAAACCCAATTGGCGGTGCATTGCGTTGCTTTTTTCTATAAACCGGTTTGTGGTTTCCAGTAATTGCTCGGTAGTATAATTACTCTCAAGATGTAATGATTTATGCAGCGGTAGCCTATAATAATTAAAGCCCCAAAGTACATGGAACATAAAATAAACCACAGAAACGGCTGCAAGAATGTCCACAAAGAAGCCTACTTGCTCATTGTGCCGTAGTCTTTTTACATTTTTATAAAGCCACCGGATAGCTACGATAGCAATAAGCAGATAAAATAAAT
>JAGQYZ010000113.1 GCA_020435865.1 Aequorivita sp.
AATTGGTCAATCAAACTCATTTTTTGAAATTTTATACAAAAGTAAATTATTAAGGGAGACTTACATTCTTTATTCTTGCCTTTTCCACCAATTTGATCGTGGTTTCATACAAATCGGCTTTTTCCATTTTGCTTTTTAGCCATGCATAAAAACTCATAACAAATATATCTTCCTGCTTGGCATCTAGCCATACAAAAGAGTTTTCAACTTTTTCCTTGAATTCATCAGACGTTACGTCAAATGGATTTTTATAATACGCCTCAATAAGTTTTACATAAGTAACAGCCCTGTCTTGATTGATTTGCTTGAGGTATCTAAAATGGTTCCGCTTAAAGCTTTTTAATCTGGACTCCACTAAATCTATATTGTTCAATTCCAGATGAAGCAAAATTTCGGCCAGATTCTTTTTTATGACCCATTCAATTCCTGCTTTATCAACATACCACTTATCGGTATGGTAGAACTTTGACAAAATTCCATGGGCTTTTTTAAAGTCCTTATTCTGAAAATAGAACATCATCAAACTCAAGTGAATATCCAAAATAGCCTCGGTGTCTTCATGTTTAGCATCTTTGATGGACTCCAATAATTCGATTGCTTTTTCTTGCCAATTTGAAAAATTATAGTTGAGTGCTAAAAGTAAGTGGTGCTTCAACTTAAAGCTTCGATAATACTTCTTCCGTCCCAGTAGCATTTGTTGGTGCATTTGCTCTAGGTATTCCTGGGAAAGCTCAAACTTTTTGTTTCTGAACAACGTATTGGCAATAAAATAAAGTACTTGAATGTGGTAAAACAACTGCTTCCCTTTTCTTTTTTCTAGTTGCGAATACGTTCTAATTAAAAAAGATTCGATTTGGAGGTAATCATTGGTAACAAATGCTGAAATGCTAACAATGGCCATTAACTGGTACAAGGACTTGAAAGACAGCGAATTATTTATCTCAATGCTTTGCTCTTTGAATATGGTTTCCAAAAGCGTTTGAAAATCTATGACTTCACCCTTGTAGGCTACTCTGTTAAGAGCTTGCCTAATTTTGGCATAGACAATATTTAACCTGTCTTCAAGCAGCTTGTTTTTAAGGTTTGCCTCAAATTTCTTCATTAACTCGTTCAAGTTCAATGATGGAAGGTGATGCGCATATTGAATCTTGGTGTGATAAATTTCACTCAATAGTGAAAACAAGTTGTGTTCCAAAGCAATGGACTCGGCTTTATCCAATAATTTATAGCCTAGCTTAAACTGATTGTGGAAGAACAGAGTCCTTGAGGCCAAAAGATGTTTTATAATGTGCATTTGCACCGAGTTTTCTCCTGAAAGACTCACATTAGCCATAAATTCAACCAGCGAACTCATTAAGCGTTTCCTCAAAGCATGGTAAGCCGCCTTATTATTGGACGGATAGAGCTTTAGGCACAACTCTTCTGAAGGTAAATTAGCTTTTAAAAGAAGTTTGAACAACTGGATATTTTTGGAATCGTTACGCTTGTTTTTCGCTTCCAAAAAATGAACAAATTGCTGTTGCTCTTCAATAGAAAATAGTTGAGCCAGAGATTCAATAGCTATCATTAAATCATCTCTTTTTGTGTTAATTATTACTTATAAATATAAGTAAATAACAATAAACTATCATTTTATATCGTCAGTTTTATCAAATTTTAGGCAACACCACTCAAAGCCTATTTACCACCTTTGTCTCAAGGATTTTGAAAAACACCATCAAAAAAATCACGCATGTTAAAAACAAAGCAACTAAACCTAGCCTTCATTATAACTTTGGGCATTTCGTTCTTGGTTTTTGTGTATTTAGTCTTTTTGGGATATGAAGAAATACGGACGCTAAAAGATGTAATCAAGATTGTTGCGTCTATTTTATTCCCCGTTCCTATGTTGTTTTTCGTGAGGTTTATCTTGATAGAAAACTTTATCCCGGAAAACAGTGAAGCCTATAAGTTAGAAAACCAAAAACCGGCCACAGGGCTTTTCATAATCACTTTACTATCCATTCTTGGTGTATTGAAATTCTTAGAGTACGTGGCCCATTTTAATCTAGAGAACCATCTTATTCTAGCGCACTTAATAAACTCAACCACTATTAGCAGTTATGTTTTAAACTACATTTTATACAACAATTTAAAAGCAAACGGAGTGTTGAGCGGAATCTTAATGGCTCTGGCTGTTCACATTTTTTTTTAACAGAAAGTAATCATCAAAACTAAATATTATGAATCTATTAAACGAAACCTCAAACCCCAAAACCAATTCAGGAAAACGCGAACTTTTGTTCAACTTCCAGGCAATTATTGTAACAGGATTACTGGCATTTACCGCCATTGCCTTTTTTAGCTATAACCATTTGGCCATTGTGAAAGGCATCAAAGTTATTTTTGCACCTTTCTTATCAATCGTACCTTTACTGTTCATTCTCTCTATACTCAGAGATTTGAGAAAAGGTTTTATTGAAGGCGATTACACCAAGCAGGAAATCATCAAATTTTGCCTCATCACAACTGGAATTACGGCCGCTTCAACAGGCATCACTTACTTGCTGTCCACTATTGGTGCATTAGAAATATTATTGGCTTCCATTATAGCAATTCTTAGTGTTGTCTTTTTTCTGAAGGCCAAAATCAATGACATTTTAGGAATGAGTATCATTACTGGAATAGCCGAAGGAATTATCATCTATATGATATTCTTTTTTTGATGGTTGGGAATTCTTGGATATAATTCCTGAGGCTCAAGGCGAAAGGAAACCTCTTTAGAGTTTATAGCATATCCCGAAGTTTTTTTG
>JAGQYZ010000114.1 GCA_020435865.1 Aequorivita sp.
CTTATCAATTATGAACAGACCATTGCTAAACCACATTTTTTTGATAAATATCAAGAAAAGAAAAAGAAGCTAAAAAAGTTGATGGAAGAGTGGGAAATGCTTCAAGAAACTGTGGAATCCCTATCCTAAAAACAGGAAAAAAACCTATTAGTTCTTTTTAATTATTTGTGTTAACTTGTTATTTTTAAACAAGTTAATGATTAATCTTGGAAGTAATGGAAAACGAAAACACCTTTAAATTGTGCATTACCATGGCGGGTGCCGTATCTGCTGGGGCTTACACCGCAGGCGTTTTGGATTATTTAATTGAGACGCTTGACCTTTGGGAAAAAGCGAAGGCCCTAAATAGAAGTAGGGGAATTGACCATCCTGATTATGATCATTCCATTCCAATGCATCAAGTTGAGATTGATGTAATAAGTGGCTCTTCGGCTGGAGGTATTTCTGGGTCTCTTACTTTTATGGCATTATCAGACAAACATTTTAAAAGTTTTAATAGAAATAATCCCACAGGAACCAACAATGTTTTTTACAAAAGCTGGGTAGATATGGGCAACACCACTGAAAGCAGCACTGTGGATAAATTGCTTAGTAATGATGATTTAAAAGAATATGGCGAAGTACGTTCCTTGCTTAACACACAAGCCATTGATGTAATTGCGGACGAAGCACTGGCGGTGCGAGAACAACGAGAAATACCAAAATATGCTTCGGATAGTTTAGATGTAATTTTGACGACCACAAACTTACGCGGTATCAATTTTATGGTAAATTTTGACAGTAACGGGCGAGATACTTCCAAGGGAACTGTAATCACAAACCATGGCGGGTTTTTCAGATATAAACTGAAGAATGAAAAATATGCCACGGGGATTCCCGAAAAGGAAGACGAACTATATTATGTGTTAGATCTTTCGAGCGAAAAGCACCTTCAATACTTAAAAGATGCAACACTAAGTACTGCAGCCTTCCCAATAGGGTTAAAATCGCGCGAAGTTGCTATTTCTGCGGAATACATAAAGCGTTACCCAAAATATTTATTCAACAAATCCAAAGGTATTGAGCCACTTTTGCCTGAAGGAACAATTTATAAATTTAATTCAGTGGATGGTGGCGTAATAAATAATGAACCGTATGGAATTGGGTTGAAAGTATTGAAGGAAAAGAATCCAAAAAGTATTGAAAAGGGAAAATATGGCGTGATTATGATAGATCCATTTCCCAATAAAGATCACGATACTGAAGAAAGTGGGAGTAGTATTATGGATATTGCTGGCGGACTTTTGAAAGCACTTCGCAATCAAGTGATGTTCAACCAAGACGGAATTTTGGATGCTCTGGATATGACAGACCGCACCAAATTTTTAATAGAACCCATTCGTAAAGTTGAAAAGGATGGTAAATGGGTACGCCCTAAAAATGATTTGGCCGCTGCTCCCATCGGTGGTTTTGCAGGATTTTTGAGCAGGGATTTTCGAGCGCATGATTTCCAATTAGGAAGAAAGAATTGCCAGGTTTTCTTAAGGTATTATTTTGCAGTAGCTTCTGAAGATATTGAAAAGCGGTTGAGTATTGTTCCAAATATTCCTATAAAAGATAGGTATCAATTTTCAGTTCCTGCAATGGATCCAAATGGGGAAAAATTTTTCCCAATAATTCCCGATATGCGTGTTTTAAGGAATTTTGATAATGAAGTGGATAGGGTAAACTTTGGGAAAGATGCCGAAATCGAGGATTTGCCTTATCCGAAATTGTCTTTTTTAGATTTTGAAAAACGTTATAAATCCAAAATAAAAGACAGGATAGGTTTGATTGTGAAGCATTTCCTAAAGAATAAATTTCTTTCTTTTTTGGCCAATTTCTTTTATGCGAAAAATGCAGGTTATAAATTTGTAAAAGAAGCTCTTGAAAAAGAACTGAGTGAAAATGACCTTTTGAAATAAAAAGACAAAACATTTTTTTGCTTAAATCTAACATTAAACCATGTTCGAACATTTTTTTCAATGTCCCTACTGCAGGGAGGAAATTTCGATGTTGCTTGATACTTCCGTCCAACATCAAAAATATATTGAGGATTGCGAAATTTGTTGTAACCCTATCGAGCTAGATGTAACTTTTCAAGATGGCGAATTTATTGGCTTTTCAGCGAACAGTATTGGTTAGTATGTTTTTATTTTATAAGTTTATACAAATAAATTAAACAAAGTCCTCTATGCTCTCCTCTTTTACACTTGCCGATAATATTATTGGATTTATTGTTGATGGTTCTTATGACGATATTGCGGTTGAAAAAATACAGGCCCAGGTAAAAGAAAAATTGGAGATTTTTGACAAGTTAAACTTATATATTGAGGATACTGTTAATGCAGATATTTCATTAAAGGCAGTGATGAAAAGTGTTCCCTTTAAACTTAAAACAGGAAATCGTTTTGAAAGGGTTGCGGTAGTTACAGACCGTAAATGGCTTCAAGTTATAAGTAATCTCGAAAAATTGTTTTTTAGCGCTGAAATTCGAATTTTTTCAAGCCAGAACAGGTTGGAGGCTATTCAATGGATAAGCCATTAGTTTTTTGTAGTAATGCCGAGCATTGCTTTTATTAGCGCATTTTTCAGACTAATCCATAAAAAATTGAAAACCGACTTTGTTTTGTTGCGTGTTGTTTCGGCTTGTGCTTCTTTATAATTATCATTTTTCTTATTGCTGTTTTTCGGAATAAAAATACTTGCTACTGTCGAAAGAAATTTATTTTTTCTTTTTCCGTCTTCTTGTAACAAAATAACACTAAAATCTGAGTATTTTATTTTCAAATCAATTTTTGAGGTTTCGCTGTTTCCATCAATGGTAAAAAACGTACTATTGGTTTTTCCCTTCAAACGGATTTTTAGATTTGGTTCGGTAAAATTGTTCATGTTGTCCGCAACCAATGACCCTAATTGCGCTTGAAAAACGAATTGATCCATTCTATTTTGAACATCAAAACTCCAGTCCACTGCTATGGGCGTATTTTCCATAAAATCCGCAGTGATTTTTAAATTGGTTTTTTGCGGACTTTTATAGGTGTTGCTAACATTTGAGATTGCTGCGTTCAAATTTTTAAAATCAATGGAACCACCCATGTTTTCTTGCTTTTGCCTTTCTTCATATCTTATTTTTGCATCGGTAATTTTCAAAGAATCTATTGTTAATTCAAATGGAAGATCCCGAAGCATTATGCTGTAAAGTGGTTTTATTTTTAGGTCATCAGTCACCAATTTGTCACGGTAAACCTCTAATGAAGGGGCATTTAAAGAAACCTTTTTGCTTTTTGCGAAAAAACGATTGTTGTTAAACCCAAAATCAAAATCAGCAATGGAAAGTGATTTTAATGTAAGGTTGAAATGGTCACGTTCTTTTGTTATAATTCTGGAAAGCTCCCTTTTGGAATATTTCGTTTTAAGTTTTAAATTTTTAAAAACAGCATTGTTGTTTCTTATTGAAAAGTCTTCAACACTCAGATTTTCATATGGACCTACTTTTACAAAAACAGTATCGCTTTTAGCTTCAAAATCTTTGTATTCAAATGGAATTTTACGAAGTACAGTTCCATTATCCACTTTTATTCCACCAACTTCAACAGTCAACCCAGTCGCATAAACTTTTGTTGAATCTTTTCCTTTTTCATAAATAACCAACCTAGTATTTTTAACTTGAACACGATCCACAAAGATTGGTTTATAAATTCGGGCTACAGCCTTGCGAACAGTGTCTTTTGAAGATTTCTGCCGATCTTTATAATAAACAATTTTTGGGTTTTCCAGAGAAATGGCTTCAACGTGAATTTCATCATTAAACAAATAATCCCAATAACTAATATCAGAAATCTCCAGCTTTTCAACATTTATAAATGTGTGCTTAACACTGTCTTCGCTGTTTTTAATAATGAGTGAAGCATTTGTAACAACCAGCGAACCGCCAAAGGAACCCACCGCTATGTCATTATAAGATCGGGTCATATTTTCAGGCAATCTTTCTTTGATGAATTTTTCAAGCTTGTTTTTTAAAATGCTATTTATAGAAATAGCACCGATTATAAATATCGTACCGATGGCGAGTATTATAAAAACTATTTTTCTGAAACGTTTGCTCATAATTTAAAGATAGCTAAAGATAGCAATGCAAAAAATACTTTAATGAGCACTTCACAAAAAATTATGTTTTCCGGCTTGTAGGGTTCAAAATCCTTTGTATCTTTGCAGTCCAATATTTCTGTCGGCATTATGAACCGAAAGTTAAAAGCTAAAGATGGAATATTGAAAACCCATATCGCGGGATAGAGCAGTAGGTAGCTCGTCGGGCTCATAACCCGAAGGTCACAGGTTCGAGTCCTGTTCCCGCTACTAGATTTCTCAAAAAAAGGCCGACTTTTAAAAGTCGGCCT
>JAGQYZ010000115.1 GCA_020435865.1 Aequorivita sp.
AGGTAATCTGCGGTTCTATGTTTTCGGGAAAGACTGAAGAACTCATCCGAAGGTTAAAGCGCGCCCAATTTGCCCGTCAGAAAGTTGAAATTTTCACACCTTCCATAGACACCCGCTATGCTGAAGATGCTGTGACCAGCCATGATAGCAACCAAATTCGCTCAACACCTGTTCCTGCAGCGGCAAACATTCCAATTTTGGCAGATAACTGTGATGTGGTAGGCATAGATGAAGCCCAATTTTTTGATGACGAAATAGTAAAAGTTTGTAACGATCTTGCCAATCGTGGCGTCCGGGTTATTGTTGCAGGACTGGATATGGATTATAAAGGAAATCCATTCGGCCCCATGCCAGCTTTAATGGCAACTGCCGAATATGTTACCAAAGTTCACGCCGTTTGCACCCGCACGGGGAACCTTGCTCATTACAGCTACCGGAAAGCAAAAAGCGAAGCGCTTGTTTTGCTTGGCGAAACCGAAGAATATGAGCCTTTGAGCCGTGCAGCTTATTATAAAGCTCAACTTCGTGATAAAGTAGTAAAACTGGAAGTGAAAGAACCCGAAGAAATAAGCGAAAACAAATCTTCTGAAAAAACTGGAAAACAAGCATAATATGCCCAAAGCCACCGAAACTTTATTGGAGATAGATCTTAACGCACTCGACAATAATTACCGATACCTTACCTCAAAACTTAAATCTGAAACCAAAGTATTGGCAGTAGTAAAAGCTTTTGGGTATGGAAGCGATTCTGTGGCAATTGCAAAGGAACTTGTGGAGTTGGATGTTGATTATCTTGCTGTCGCATACCCTAACGAGGGTGAAACACTCAGAAATGCAAAGATTGAAACTCCAATTTTGGTGCTGCATCCGCTTCCAATAAATTTTGAAGTAATTGTAAATCATTGCTTGGAACCCAGCATCTACTCTCGAAAAATGCTGGAATATTTTATCGCTTTCGCTGAAGAAAAAAAGCAAACCAACTATCCAATCCATCTAAAATTCAACACAGGGTTAAACCGTTTGGGATTCATTAAAAGTGATATAGATTTTATTGTTGAGAAGCTTTCAAAAACAAAAAGTGTAAAAGTGAAATCGCTATTTTCACATCTTGCCGCAAGTGAAGATTTAAAGTTGAAAGAATTCACGTTAGGACAGATTGAAGGTTTTCGGAAAATTTCAGAAGAACTTACAGTAAAGCTTGGCTATAAGCCACTTCTACACTGCGCAAACACTTCCGGAATAATAAATTATCCCGAAGCACATTTTGACATGGTTCGCACGGGAATAGGTCTCTATGGCTTTGGAAATGATCCATCGGAAAACAAACATTTAAAACCAGTTGGAACTTTAAAAACCGTTATTTCGCAAATCCACACCGTTAAAAAAAGCGAAAGTGTGGGGTATAATCGTGGTTTTATAGCTGAAAAAACAACTCGCTCCGCAACGCTTCCCATTGGCCACGCAGATGGAATTCCACGTTCCTATGGAAAAGGTAAAGGTTGGGTGACCATTAATGGGGAAAAAGCACATATTCTCGGCAATGTCTGTATGGATATGATTATGGTTGATGTAACTGGTATTGATTGTGATGAAGGTGATGAAGCAATCATTTTTGGTCCTTCTGCAACTGCAGACGAATTATCGGCGGCTATTAATTCTATTTCTTATGAATTGATAACCGCGGTTTCGCAAAGAGTGAAACGAATTATTTGTAGGAATTAAATTCTCTTAGCAAAATTATTCAGAAAATGAATTGTTTTTAAGTAAATTAGCAACTATTAACCTCAAAAACCAATCAACATGTTAAAAGAATTCAAAGATTTTATTATGACCGGCAATGTGGTAGATCTTGCCGTTGCTGTAATCTTGGCAGGAGCCGTTGGGCTTGTTGTTACTGGATTTACAAATGATATGATTATGCCACTTGTTGGGCATTTTACGGGCGGAATGGATTTTGCCGACCTTAAATATGTGCTGGATCCAGCCGTAGTTGGACCAGATGGTGAAGTAGCCAAACCTGAAAATGCAATTATGTATGGCCGTTGGATCAATGCATTGATAAACTTGGTAATTGTTGGGTTTGTTTTGTTTATAATTGTGAAGATGTATTCTAAAGTTAGAGCAAAGAAAGAAGCGGCTCCTGCTCCAGATCCAGGGCCATCAGAAATAGATTTGTTGAAAGAAATTCGTGATGAACTAAGAAAAAAGTAATTTTCAGTAACCGCTGCATTACATATTTTAACCTTAAACCCTCCGAAGCTTTATGTGAAGGAGGGTTCTTTTTTGCTTTTTATTCAGAAAAAATAACTTGCTATAAACTACTTTTGCAGAAAATTTAAACAAAATGAAATTAGCTTTGGTTGGCGCTACCGGAATGGTTGGTGAAGTAATGTTAAAAGTATTAGAGGAACGCAATTTTCCTATTGACGAACTACTTTTAGTAGCTTCAGAAAGATCTGTGGGAAAGGAAATTGCTTTTAAAGGAAAAAACTATAAAGTAATTGGTTTAGAGAGGGCTGTAGCTGAAAGACCGAATATCGCAATTTTTTCTGCTGGCGGAAGTACTTCGCTGGAATGGGCACCCAAATTTGCCGCTGTTGGAACTACAGTAATTGATAATTCCTCAGCTTGGCGTATGGAAGCAGATAAAAAACTCATCGTACCAGAAATCAATGCACATTTGTTAACGAAAGATGATAAAATTATAGCCAACCCAAATTGCTCCACAATTCAATTGGTAATGGCTTTGGCACCACTTCACAAAAAATACAAAATGAAAAGGGTGGTTGTTTCTACCTACCAATCCGTTTCTGGGACTGGTGTAAAGGCCGTACAGCAAATGGAGAATGAAATGGCAGGAGTAAAGGGGGAAATGGCTTACCCATACCCAATCCACAGGAACGCATTGCCACATTGTGATGTTTTTGAGCCAAATGGCTACACCAAAGAAGAAATGAAATTGGCTCGAGAGCCCCAAAAAATACTGGATGATCGCACTTTTTCTGTAACTGCGACTGCCGTTCGTATACCAACTGCCGGAGGTCATAGTGAAGCTGTAAATGTTCAGTTTGAAAATGATTTTGATCTGGGAGATGTCCGCAGCATTCTGCATCAAACTCCAGGCATTACTGTTCAGGACAACCCAGATACTAATACCTACCCAATGCCAATTTACGCACACGATAAAGATGATGTTTTTGTAGGCCGCATCCGTCGTGATGAAACCCAGCCCAATACACTAAACATGTGGATTGTGAGTGATAACCTTCGGAAAGGAGCTGCAACCAATGCTGTTCAAATAGCAGAATATTTGGCAAGCAATAAACTCGTTTAATTTTTAAGAAAAGCAAAGAGAATATTTTCAAATATTTGTTAAAAAAACGCACTTTTTTTAAAGGTGCGTTTTTTATTTTTCAGTATCTTTAATGATTAACCTTAAAATGTAAAGCCTATGAATTCAACTTTTACTAAAATCCTAAGAATCATTTTAGGCTTGGGATTATTATTTTTCGGACTGAGCAAGCTGATCCAATTCAATTATTTGCCAACACATATTTATACTGGCGATGAAGCTATTCTTATTGACTCGTTTAGCAAAACGGGCTACATTTTAAAAGTTGTAGGAACTTTTGAAATATTTACTGGGTTGCTTTTGTTGTTTAACAAATGGGTTCCATTTGCGTTACTTTTATTAGCGCCCATTTCAGTAAATATTTTGCTTTTCCATCTTTTTATGGATACTCCAGGCCTTATTTTGGCTTTGGTAGTGATAGTCCTAAATGCTATCTTGATATATAAACATTGGAAAGTTTACAGACCGTTATTTCTCTGAAACTGAATGTTTCTGATAAAATAAAGGCTTTCTTAACGAGGGCCTTTTTCTTTGCATTCAACTATTTTCTTTAAACTTAAAAAATGTACATTTACATTTCGTAAAAAATAAATATTATGAAGTTTTCAATCGTCCCTGCAATTTTAATCCTTGCATTTGTTGGCTGCAAAGAAGAACCCAAAAAAGAAACAATTTCCGTGACCTATCCGCAGACAAAAAAAGTAGATACCGTGGACACCTATTTTGGTGTTGAAGTGAAAGATCCATACCGTTGGCTAGAAGATGACCGTAGCGAAGAAACTGCAGCATGGGTAAAAGCTGAAAACGAAGTAACATTTTCCTATTTGGAAAAAATTCCTTTTCGGGAAGAACTGAAAAATCGTCTTTCAAATCTTTGGAATTACGAAAAAGTAGGCCCACCATTTAAGGAAGGCGATTACACCTATTTTTATAAAAATGATGGTCTGCAGAACCAATACGTTATCTATCGCTACAAAACTGGAGAAGATCCAAATACGGCTGATATATTTTTGGACCCAAACACGTTTAAGGAAGATGGAACAATCTCTTTGGGCGAAACCAGTTTTTCAAAGGACGGAAGCAAGCTGGCCTATAGCATTTCTGAAGGCGGTAGCGATTGGCGAAAAGTACTAGTTATGAATACTGAAACCAAGGAATTGGTTGGTGACACACTAAAAGATATAAAATTCAGTGGTCTTTCGTGGATGGGTGAAGATGGATTTTACTATTCTAGTTACGACAAACCTAAGGGAAGTCAGCTTTCAGCCAAAACCGATCAGCACAAAGTATATTATCATAAAATGGGAACGCCACAAAGCGAGGATAAAATAATTTTTGGGGCAACGCCAGAACAGAAACACCGTTATATTAACGGTTCCGTAACTGAGGATAACCACTATTTAATAATTAGGGCGAGTACTTCCACGACTGGAAATAAACTTTTTATAAAAGATCTTACCAAGCCAGATTCAAAATTTGTTACCATACTGAATGATACCGATTCAGATACTTATATCCTTGAAAATGTAGGCTCCAAACTTTATATTGTTACCAACAGAAATGCCCCTAACCGTAAAATTGTAACTGTAGATGCAGCAAATCCAACCCCAGATAATTGGAAGGATTTTCTTCCTGAAACCGAAAATGTACTATCGCCAAGCACAGGTGGCGGAAACATTTTTGCAAACTATATGGTTGATGCGGTTTCAAAAGTGATGCAATATGATTATGATGGCAAGTTGATTCGAGAAATCATGCTTCCTGGCGTTGGTTCCGCAGGGGGCTTTGGAACAAAAAAGGAAGAAAAGGAATTGTATTATTCTTTCACTAATTATGTGACTCCCGGAAGTATATATAAATATGACATTGCAAGCGGTAATTCAGAATTATATATAAAACCTGAAATTGATTTCAACCCCGAAAATTACGAAAGCCACCAGGTTTTCTATACTTCTAAGGACGGAACAAAAATCCCGATGATTATTACGCATAAAAAAGGATTGAAAATGGATGGTAAAAATCCAACAATACTTTACGGATATGGTGGGTTCAATATTAGTTTAACGCCAAGTTTCAGCATTACAAATGCAGTATGGATGGAACAAGGCGGAATTTATGCAGTGCCAAATCTGCGAGGCGGCGGTGAATATGGTGAAAAATGGCACAATGCAGGAACGCAAATGAAAAAGCAAAATGTATTTGATGATTTTATTGCTGCTGCAGAATACTTAATTAAAAATAAATACACATCTCACGATTATCTTGCCATTCGTGGAGGCTCAAACGGAGGTTTGTTAGTTGGCGCAACAATGACGCAACGCCCAGATTTAATGAAAGTGGCACTTCCTGCAGTTGGTGTTTTGGATATGCTCCGATACAATAAGTTTACTGCAGGAGCAGGCTGGTCTTATGATTATGGCACTGCAGAAGACAGCAAAGAAATGTTTGAATATTTAAAAGGTTATTCGCCATTGCACAACGTGAAAGAAGGCGTTGAATATCCTGCAACCTTAATAACCACTGGTGACCATGATGATAGAGTAGTGCCAGCACACAGTTTTAAATTTGCAGCGGAACTTCAGGCAAAGCAAACCGGAGACAATCCTATTTTAATACGTATAGAAACTGATGCTGGTCACGGCGCTGGAACGCCCGTTAGCAAAACCATTGAGCAATATGCTGATATTTTTGGTTTTACCCTTTTTAATATGGGTTATGAAGATTTGCCGGAAAATATTAATAAAGACATTAAGCAATAATTAAAAAGCCCCGCAAATTCTAGCGGGGCTTTTTTTAATCTAACTTTTCTGTTAGTTTTTTAAAAATCTTTTTTGGGTCCTTATTTTCATAGAGAATATTATAAACCGCATCAATTATTGGGGTTTTGGCCTTTTTCTTTCCTTTTTGCTGGTTTAGGTTATAAGCACTTTTAGTGGCGTAATATCCTTCTGCAATCATACTCATTTCAAGTTGGGCACTTCTTACGGTGTAGCCTTTTCCTATCATTGTTCCGAATAATCGGTTTCGACTAAAAATGGAATAACCCGTAACAAGCAAATCGCCCAAATATGCAGAATCATTAATATCCCGCTTCATTTTATGGACCTTTTTCACGTATTTTTTCATCTCACGGATTGCGTTGCTCATCAACACGCTTTGAAAATTATCTCCATAACCCAATCCGTGCGCAATTCCTGCGGCAACGGCGTAAATGTTTTTAAGCATTGCAGCATATTCGGTTCCTAAAACATCATCACTGGTGGTGCATTTTATGTAATCGCTACTCAAAACATTGGCCACCAATTTTGCTTTTTCATCATCTGCACTAGCTATTGTGAGATAAGAAAGCCTTTCCAAGGCAACTTCCTCTGCGTGGCAGGGGCCGGAAATAACGCCAATGTTATTAAAAGGAACTTTATAATACGTATTGAAGTGGTCACCGACAATCAAACTGGTTTCGGGAACAATTCCTTTGATGGCTGAAAAAACGATTTTGTCTT
>JAGQYZ010000116.1 GCA_020435865.1 Aequorivita sp.
GGGCTGTTTAATTTTATTACGTTTCGAGCGATTTTGGCGGTTATTCTTTCGCTATTTATTGCAACTGTTTATGGAAAAAAAATAATCAAATACCTTCAGAAAAAGCAAGTAGGTGAATCCATCCGCGATCTTGGTTTGGAAGGTCAAAACGAAAAAGCTGGAACACCAACAATGGGTGGAATCATCATTATTCTCGCTACACTGATTCCTGTATTGCTCTTCGCGAAGCTGGAAAATATTTACGTGATTCTTCTGATAGTTACCACACTATGGATGGGAGCCATCGGTTTTATTGATGATTACATCAAGAAATTCAAAAACGATAAACAAGGTCTTCCAGGGAAATTTAAAGTGATTGGGCAAATTGGCTTGGGAATTTTCGTAGGAGTAACAATGTATTTGCATCCAGACATTGTGGTTCAGCGAAATATTGAAAATCCTGGAGCGGAAACTCAAATAATAGCTAAAGGACCAACCAATGAATTTTATGTAAAAGACAAAGCGTTGTTGACTACAATTCCATTTGTAAAAGAAAATGAATTTAACTATTCAGAACTTATAAGTTGGGCAGGTAAAAATTACCAAAGTTATGTTTGGCTCATTTTTATTCCAATCGTAATTTTTATTATAACTGCGGTTTCAAATGGTGCTAATCTCACCGATGGAATTGATGGACTCGCTGCTGGAACATCTGCAATTATTGGAATCACACTCGCACTTTTTGCTTGGGTTTCTGGTAACGTGATTTTTGCTGACTACCTCAATATTATGTACATCCCAAATACCGGCGAAATGACCATTTTCATTACTGCATTTGTCGGAGCGCTTATAGGGTTTTTATGGTATAACACATATCCTGCACAAGTATTTATGGGCGATACAGGAAGTTTAACCATTGGTGGAATCATTGCCGTAATTGCCATTGCAGTAAGAAAAGAATTGTTGATTCCTATTCTCTGTGGAATATTTCTGATGGAAAATCTTTCCGTGGTGTTGCAGGTGGGCTGGTTCAAATACACAAAGAAAAAATTTGGTGAGGGGAGGCGCATTTTCAGAATGTCGCCATTGCATCACCATTATCAAATAAAGGGTTTTCACGAAAGTAAGATTGTAACACGGTTTTGGATTGTAGGAATCTTTCTGGCAATTATCACAATCGTTACACTAAAAATTAGATAAAGTGAAGCAACGGCTGGTGATTTTAGGAGGAGGCGAAAGCGGAGTTGGAACTGCCATTTTAGGAAAAAAGAAGGGGTTTGAAGTATTTGTTTCAGACTTCGGAAAAATAAAAGAGAAGTACAAACAAGTTCTTATAAATAATGAAATTGAATGGGAAGAGGAAGGCCATTCCGAAGAAAAAATCCTTTCCGCAGACGTAGTGATGAAAAGTCCGGGAATTCCCGATAAGGCACCAATCATAAAAAAACTGCACGGAAAGGGGGTGAAGGTAATTTCCGAAATTGAATTTGCCTCAAAATTCACAAAGGCAACAATCGTGGGAATTACGGGAAGTAACGGAAAAACAACCACTGCAAGTTTGACTTATGAATTGTTGAATAATGGCGGCTTGAACGTGGCTTTGGGCGGTAACATCGGGAAGAGTTTTGCCGAACAGGTTTCCGAGGAAAAATATGAAAATTTCGTGCTGGAACTTAGCAGTTTTCAGCTTGACGGAATTGAAACCTTTGCGCCGCACATTGCAATTTTGACCAATTTGAGTCCGGACCATTTGGATAGATATGATTATAAATATGAAAATTATATCGCTTCAAAATTTCGGATTGCGATGAACCAGACATCACAGGATTACTTCATTTATGATTCAGATGATGTGGAAATATTAAAATGGCTTTCACAAAATTCAATAAAATCGCAACCGCTGCCTTTTTCAACAAAAAAAGAATTGAATCATGGAGCTTTTAAAAGAAACAACGAAATAATAATAAATATAAATAACACAGAATTTACTATGCCAATCGCAACAATCGGAATACAAGGGGAGCACAATCTAAAGAACGCAATGGCCGCCAGTATGGTAGCTACATTATTGAGAATAAGGAAACAGACCATTCGTGAAAGTTTGGAGGGCTTTCAAGGCGTCGAGCATAGATTGGAAAAAGTTTTGAAAATCAATAATGTTATGTACATCAATGATTCTAAAGCCACAAATGTAAATGCTACCTTTTTTGCACTAGATAGTATGGAAAATCCAACCGTTTGGATTGTTGGTGGCGTTGACAAAGGCAATGATTACAGTGAGCTTTTGCCTTTGGTAAACGAAAAGGTGAAAGCAATTATCTGCCTTGGTGTTGACAATCAAAAAATTATAAACGCCTTCGGAAATATTGTTGATACCATTATTGAAACAGATTCAATGGTAATGGCTGTACAAGTTGCATATAGATTAGCTGAGCGTAACAATACCGTGCTGCTTTCTCCCGCCTGCGCGAGTTTCGATTTATTTGAAAACTACGAGGATCGAGGCAGACAGTTTAAAGAAGCTGTGAGGAATTTATAATAAACAATAAGCCAGAAGTGAAAAACATATTTAGCTACATACAAGGTGATAGAGCAATCTGGGGAATAGTAGGCCTTTTGGCGTTGTTTTCCTTTTTACCTGTTTACAGTGCGAGTAGTAATTTGGCATATTTGTATGGAGATGGGAGCACACTTCCTTATCTATTTAGGCATTTTGCACATTTGGTATTGGGCTTTGCCATTTTGTATGGCGTCCATAAAATTCCGTACAATTATTTTCGAGGGCTTTCTATTATTGCGATTCCTGTTGTAATCCTACTTTTAATTATAACAATGGCTGAAGGAACAACCATTGAAGGCGCAAACGCCAGTCGCTGGATTCGTGTTCCATTTGTTGGAGTAACTTTTCAAACTTCCACTTTGGCAGGTGTAGTTTTGATGACATATGTGGCACGATATCTATCGCGAATAAAGGATAAGACCGTTACTTTCAAAGAAACAATTTTACCACTTTGGATGCCTGTATTTATAGTGCTTGCATTGATTCTTCCCGCAAATTTTTCTACCACAGCAATCTTTTTTTTAATGATTGTGATGTTGGTTTTTGTAGGGGGCTATCCGCTGAAATATTTGGGCATAATTCTCGGCGCAGGGTTAATATTTCTAACACTTTTTGTGCTATCTGCAAAGGAATTTCCTGGCGTTTTCCCCAACCGTGTTGACACGTGGATTAGTAGGGTAGAAAATTTCACAGATAATAAAGACACTGAAGCTGACTATCAAATAGAAAAAGCAAAAATAGCTATCGCCTCTGGAGGTATAACAGGTTTAGGTCCAGGCAAGAGTGTTCAAAAAAACTTTTTACCACAGTCTTCTTCAGATTTTATTTATGCAATAATTGTGGAAGAGTTTGGTCTTTTCGGCGGACTATTTTTAATGGTACTCTATCTATTTTTACTTTTCCGAATTGTAGTGGTAGCACATAAATCGACTTCTGTTTTTGGAAAATTATTGGTTATTGGCGTTGGAATGCCCATTGTTTTTAGAGCGATGATAAATATGGCGGTTGCAGTGGAATTATTTCCGGTAACGGGACAGAATTTGCCATTGATAAGTAGTGGCGGTACTTCTATTTGGATGACGTGTTTGGCTTTGGGAATGGTTTTGAGTGTGAGCGCCAAAAGAGAAATAGTTGCAAAAGAAGACAAAGAAGAAAACCCATTGGATATTTTAAGCGAAGCGATTTGAAACTAAAATTCATCATATCAGGCGGCGGAACCGGAGGTCATATTTATCCTGCCATTGCAATTGCGAATGAGTTAAAAGTACGTTTCCCGGATGCTGATTTTTTATTTGTTGGTGCACAAGATAGAATGGAAATGGAGAAAGTGCCACAAGCGGGATATAAAATTATAGGGCTGTGGATTTCAGGATTACAGCGGAGCTTATCGATTCAAAACTTGGCCTTTCCTTTAAAACTTGTTTCCAGTTTGCGAAAATCCCAAAAAATTTTAAAAGATTTTAAACCAAATGTTGCAATAGGAACTGGGGGGTATGCAAGCGCTCCATTATTGCGAATGGCAGCATTGCGAAGCATTCCGTGTTTGATTCAGGAGCAGAATAGTCACGCGGGAATCACAAACAAGTGGTTGAGTAATAAAGTCCAAAAAATATGTGTGGCTTATGAAGGTATGGAAAAATTCTTTCCTTCGGAAAAAATAAAGCTTACAGGCAATCCGGTTAGGCAAGATTTGCTGGACATTTCTACAAAAAGGGAAGAAGCCATTTCTTTCTTCAATTTGGAAAGTGAAATGAAAACATTGTTGGTTTTGGGCGGAAGTTTAGGCGCAAGAAGAATCAATCAATTGGTAGAAAAATCGTTGGCATTTTTCAAAAAGAACAACATACAGGTACTATGGCAATGTGGAAAATATTACGAAGAAACGTATAAAAACAAAGAAAGTAAAACGGTACAAGTCCATGCTTTTTTAAACCGAATGGATTTGGCATATTCCGCTGCAGATTTTATTATTTCCAGAGCGGGTGCACTTTCGGTTTCGGAACTTTGTTTGGTTGGCAAACCCGTTATTTTTATTCCATCTCCAAACGTGGCCGAAGACCATCAGACCAAAAACGCAATGGCTATTTCAGAAAAAGATGCAGCGCTTTTGATCAAAGAAAATGATTTGGATTCTACGTTTGAAAATGAATTTTCTGAATTGATTTCTTCAGAAGAAAAACAAAAAGCCCTTTCTAAAAACATAAAAAAACTAGCAAAACCTAGCGCCACAAAAGATATAGTTGAAGAGATTGAGAAATTATTGAAACTCAAAAATTGAAAGATTTAAACCAAATACAAACTTTTTACTTCGTCGGTATTGGCGGCATTGGGATGAGTGCGCTTGCACGTTATTTCAAAATGCAGGGTAAGACTGTTTTTGGTTATGATAAAACTTCGACAGATTTGACAGATGAATTGGTTGCCGAAGGAATTCCAGTGACTTTTATCGATGAAATTTCTGAAATTCGAAAAGAAGTCGTTTCAAAAGAAAATGTTTTGGTGGTTTTCACGCCTGCAATTCCAAAGGGTAACAAGATTTTAAACTATTTTTTTTCAGAAGGATTTTCAGTTGTAAAGCGTGCTCAGCTTTTGGGTGAGGTTTCAAAGCATACCTTGTGTTTAGCGGTTGCTGGAACCCATGGAAAAACAACTACTTCAGCAATTCTAGGGCATTTATTGGCAGAATGTAATATGCCCGTAACTGCATTTTTGGGTGGAATTGCAGAGAATTACAATTCAAATTTTATTTACAAAGGCAGCGAAATAACTGTGGTAGAAGCAGATGAATTTGACCGTTCATTCCTTCAGCTTCGCCCAGACATTGCTTGCATAACGTCTATGGATGCGGACCATTTGGATATTTATGGCGACGCAGCAGAAATAGAAAATGCATTTAGAACATTTGCGCAGTTGGTTAAAAAGGATGAAAGTGTTTTTATACAAAAGAATCTTCCATTGGATGGTATGACTGTTGCCATTGAAGAATCTGCAGATTACGAAGCGCAAAATGTAAAAATAAAAGATGGGGCATACCTTTTTGATTTAAAAACACCTAACGGAATTTTGGAAAATTTAATCTTCAATTTTCCCGGACGACATAACCTTACAAATGCCATTATGGCTTTGGGCATGGCAATTTTAGCAGGCTCCCCGACCGATTGCCTGCCCAGAGCATTGGCAACTTTTAAAGGTGTTAAACGCCGCTTTTCATATAAAATTAAATCTGAAAGTTTGGTTTTGATTGATGATTATGCACATCATCCCACGGAGATTGATGCCCTGTTTCAAGCAGTAAATGAAATGTACCCTGGCGATCACAAACAGATTATTTTTCAGCCGCATTTATTCAGCAGAACTCGAGATTTTGCTGAAGCTTTTGCTAAAAGTCTTTCTCAGTTTGACGAAGTAGTGCTGCTAGATATTTATCCTGCAAGGGAAGAACCTATTGAGGGAATTACTTCAGAATGGCTTTTAAATCAAATAGATGCACAGCACAAAATAGTAGTATTCAAATCTGCTTTGCCCGAAGTATTGTTGAAATCTAAATGCCGAATAAAATTGCTTGTAGGTGCAGGTGATATTGGTGCTGAGGTAAATAAGATAACCCAAAAATTAAAAAATGAAACGTAGTTTAGAGATCATAAAATTTATATTTCTGCTTGGTTTGATGGCCTTTCTTTTCAGCTTTACCAAAAAACGAAATGATGCTCGGAAAA
This sequence comes from Aequorivita sp., assembly GCA_020435865.1. Taxonomy (GTDB): domain Bacteria; phylum Bacteroidota; class Bacteroidia; order Flavobacteriales; family Flavobacteriaceae; genus Aequorivita. The sequence continues at coordinate 6,256 of JAGQYZ010000116.1, forward strand.
TTACGAAACTAGACGTTGTTTTTGTTGATGAAAACAGCCCTTTTATTACCTATAATACAGTTAATAAATTGTTGATACTAAATCATGGCAAGGTTACGAGCATAGGTAAAGAAACTTTAGTTTTGAAGAAGATGGAGCAAAGACTGCTGGAAAACCCTATGATTCGTGATGCTCAGGTCTATGTGTCGGTGGATGGTACGTTGGGAGCAAAAATTGAACAACGCAAACCATTGGGTAGAGTGTCTGCTTCGCCAGATTATTACTTAGACGCTGATGGCAAAAAGATGCCGTTGTCTGATGTGTACTCGGCAAGAGTGCCTATAATTACGGGGACTTCAAAAAATAATTTTAATGAAGTTACCCCTTTGTTGCTTAAAATAAATGAGGATGAATTTATGAAAAGTAGTGTGGTAGGTTTAAACCGAAAAGCAGATGGCGATATAGAATTGGAGCTTCGGAAGATGAATTTTAAAGTGCTTTTTGGGAAGCCAGAAGGCATTGAGAAAAAGTTTCAAAACTTTAAGGCATTTTATAAGAAAACAAAACAGGACAGTACGCTGTATGGATACAATAATGTAAATCTGAAATTTGACAATCAGGTAATCGCCACAAAAAAGTAAGACCATGGAAAACGAGAATATTGCTGTAGGATTGGATATTGGAACTACCAAAATAGTTGCTATGATTGGTAGGAAAAATGATTATGGCAAAATGGAAATATTGGGAATTGGAAAAGCGAAAAGCCTTGGTGTGCACCGTGGAGTCGTTAATAATATTACCCAAACCATTCAATCTATTCAGCAAGCAGTACAGGATGCTGAAACTTCTTCAGGGATGAAGATTAAAGAAGTTGTTGTGGGTATTGCTGGTCAGCACATTCGCAGCCTTCAGCACAGTGATTACATTACCCGTCCCAATGGGGAAGATGTTATTCAAGAAGAAGATATTGACAGGCTTTGCAACCAAGTCCATAAATTGGTTATGCTTCCTGGCGAAGAAATATTGCATGTTTTACCACAGGATTTCAAAGTGGATGGCCAGGCTGAAGTAAAAGAACCCATAGGTATGTATGGCGCTCGTTTGGAAGCAAATTTTCACGTTGTTGTTGGGCAGGTTTCCTCAATTAGAAATGTGGGTAGATGTATAAAAAGTGCGGGGCTGGAGCTTTCAGCAATTACATTGGAACCATTGGCTTCTGCAAAAGCTGTTTTGAGCCAAGAAGAAAAAGAGGCAGGAGTAGCTTTGATTGATATTGGAGGTGGAACAACAGACTTGGCGATTTTTAAGGACGGCATCATTCGGCATACAGCAGTAATCCCCTTCGGTGGAAATGTGATTACCGAAGATATAAAAGAAGGTTGTTCCATTATTGAAAAACAGGCAGAATTGCTGAAGATAAAATTCGGTTCTGCTTGGCCAGGTGAAAATAAGGACAATGAAATTGTTTCTATTCCCGGCTTAAGGGGAAGAGAGCCTAAGGAAATCAGTTTGAAGAATCTTTCAAAAATAATTCATGCGCGTGTTATCGAAATTATTGAGCAGGTGTATATGGAAATTAAAAACTATGGTCATGAAGACCCAAAAAAGAAGCTTATAGCAGGAATTGTACTTACAGGAGGTGGGGCACAACTTCAACATATTAAACAACTTGTTGAATACATCACAGGAATGGATACCCGTATTGGCTATCCCAATGAACATTTAGCTGGCGATAGTGATCCTGAAACTACCAGCCCTATGTATGCAACCGCAGTTGGTTTGGTGCTAAACAGTTTAGAAAGCAAAGAAAAATCTTCGTTAATGAAGCGTTTTCCGCATGAAGATTCCGTTCAAGGCGAAGAAGAGAAACTGGAAACAACAGAACCTACTAAAGAACCTGGAAAAAAAGATAAGAAAGACAAAGAAAAGGAATCAAAAGCGTCAAAACGATTTTTTGACAAATGGGCAGAAAAGTTCAAGGAATTCCTTGATAACGCTGAATAAAAAGTATTCAGTATGAATAAAATAAAAAAATTTGGGATAAATATTAAAAATTATGAGCAGCAAAACAGAATTTGACAACATTTCATTCGATCTGCCAAAGAACCAATCAAACGTGATTAAAGTGATTGGTGTAGGTGGCGGAGGAAGTAACGCCATTAACCATATGTTCAGTCAGGGCATAAAGGGAGTTGACTTTGTAATATGCAATACAGATTCACAGGCATTGGAAAATAGTCCAGTGCCAATCAAAATCCAATTAGGAGTTTCCTTAACTGAAGGTTTGGGTGCAGGTGCAAATCCTAAAGTAGGTGAACAATCTGCAGTGGAAAGCATGGAAGAAATCCGCAGTATGCTTACCACCAATACTAAAATGATTTTCATCACTGCCGGAATGGGCGGTGGTACTGGCACTGGTGCTGCGCCAATTATTGCAAAAATGGCAAAGGATATGGACATTCTTACTGTGGGAATTGTTACCATTCCATTCCAGTTTGAAGGAAAAACCAGAAATGACCAAGCACAGATTGGGGTTGAAAAACTACGTCAAAATGTGGATTCGTTGGTGGTTATCAACAACAATAAATTGCGTGAAGTTTATGGAAACCTTGGTTTTAAAGCAGGTTTCTCAAAAGCTGATGAAGTTTTGGCCACCGCTGCTCGTGGTATAGCTGAAGTAATCACACATCACTACACACAGAACATTGACCTTCGCGATGCCAAAACTGTACTTGCCAATAGTGGTACTGCCATTATGGGAAGTGCCACCGCCTCTGGCGCCAATAGGGCAAAAGAAGCTATCGGCAGGGCCCTGGATTCACCACTGCTTAATGATAACAAAATAAAAGGAGCCAAAAACGTATTGCTGCTTATCGTATCTGGTTCCGATGAAATTACCATTGATGAAATTGGCGAAATCAGTGACCACATCCAAGATGAGGCTGGCAATAGTGCAAATATTATTATGGGTGTTGGCGAAGAGGAAAGCCTAGAAGGATCTATTTCAATTACCGTAATTGCAACAGGGTTCAATGTTGAGCAACAAAACGAAATAGTAAATACTGAAACAAAAAAAATAATCCATACACTTGAAGACGAACAAAGGGCGGAACATAATCTTACTCCAAAAGCAACTACTACTTCCGTAAGATTGCCTGAAGAACCCTTAAATACTAAACCTGAAGCTGAAATTCCAGTTGTGAAACACACTCTTTTTGACGATACCGAAGTGGAAGAAACCTTACCGTTTGAAGGTTACATCAAAACCTCGGAGTTGATCAAAGACTTAAAAGTTTCATACGAAGAAGTTGTAGTTGAAGATATTGAGGAATTCAGCCAAGTTGAATTAAAGAACATAAATGTCAACGAGTTTATAATTATTGAAGCCCCTAAAAAACAGGAAGAAGAAATGAAAAACACCTCTAAAGCCATCTCTGAAGAAAGTGATGAGCAAATATTGATGTTCGACCTTCCCATAAATTCTTCCGCTAAAAAAAATACTGAAAAAGAAAAAAAAGAAGATGTGGTTTTCCTTGATTTGAGTGAAATAGAAGTTAAGGATCATGTAGAGATTGTTCCTGTAACAGAGGTTTCAGGTGAAGGAATAAAGCGCTATAGTTTAGATGATTATCAAGAAGTTGAAAATAGATTAAATAGTGCAAAACCTTCAAAAGCAGTTGAAGAGGAAGTTGAAGATGAGGAAATAGTTTTTGAAAAAAGAACGATTACTGAACCAAGTTTAGACGAAGCTGATGTTCAAGGAGAAGAAGATCCATTGAATTCACCAATTTCAAAAATATTAAGTGAGCGTACTGAAGAACGGAAAAGGAAGATGAAGGAGTTCAATTATAAAT
>JAGQYZ010000117.1 GCA_020435865.1 Aequorivita sp.
TTTAGAAAGTGTAACCAAAAATTTCACCGATTTTCCCGAAGTAGTGGAAGAAGCAAAAGCAGAACTCGCGGTAATTAAAAACGCTGAGGCAAAAACCAATTCTTCCGTTGAAACAGATGGAAACTAAGCAATTATTTTAAAACGATATTACGATAAATATGTCAAAGAAACGGATAGTTTTATTTTCAATCGCAGCAATTTCAGTGTTCAATTTCTCGATGTTTTCACAGGAAAAAGAACTGGACCCCGAGGTTGTAAATATTGTGAAACCATATACGCCAACAATTTCGGACGCCTTTAAAGTGAAGGAAACTCCAGAGTTAAACGATTCTATTTCTACCACAAAAAAAGAGGTGAAATACAGTATCTTTTCGGTTCCTGTAGCATCCACTTTTACGCCAGCAAAAGGAAAGGCTACCACGGTTGAAAAAGCAAAACCTATTAAATTGTATGATAATTATGCAACTTTAGGTTTCGGAAATTACACCTCAATTTTAGGTGAATTTTACAGCAATTTTGAATTAAGCCGTACCGATAATGCTGGGTTTTTCTTCCGTCATAATTCTTCACAGGGCGATATAAAAGATGTGAAACTGGATAACAAATATTACGACACTAGTCTGGACGCAAATTATACGAGCCGTCAAAAAGATGCAACCTACAGACTCGATGCAGGCGTGGAGCACCAAATATACAACTGGTACGGTTTGCCCGAAGATTACGTGACATATCCTGATAACGTGATCGCGGATATAGATCCGTTGCAAATGTATTTCAGTGGGTATGCGGGTGGAAGCATAGCCTTGGACGATTCGTTTTTTGAAAAAGCTGCCTTAAACATTCGCTATTTGGGCGATGCGTTTTCTTCTTCGGAATTGAATGCTACTTTGAAGCCTGAGTTTTCGTTTCCGTTGGAAAATCTGACTTTTAGAATTGATGGTGACATAGACTATTTAAGCGGAAGTTTTGACAGAAACTATACAAATACTTCTGATATAAAGTATAGTTATCTAAACGCAGGACTGGCGCCTTCCATTACTTTTGTAAATGATGATCTTTCGGTTTCACTGGGTGTTGCAGCATATGTGAGTTTGGATTCCGAAAATAGCAATACTGATTTTTCATTATATCCAAGATTGAACGCTTCCTACAGATTACTGGATGAAACCGTGATTGTCTACGGGGGGGCAGAAGGTGGTTTGCAGCAGAATACGTATTATAAATTCAAAGAAGAAAACCCATTTGTTTCGCCTACTTTAAATATCGCGCCTACCAAAAAACTCTACGAAGGTTTTGGAGGAATTAAGGGGAAAATTTCTAATTCAGTTGCCTATAACGTTCGGGCTTCATACGGAAAAGATGAAAACCGCGCACTTTTTCAAATGAATCCTTTAAAAATCTACAACGCAACTTTTGAAGGATACGAATATGGAAACTCTTTCAATGTAGTTTATGATGATTTGAATACACTTGCTTTTTTCGCGGAGCTGAAAGTTGAGGTTTCAAATACATTTTCATTGGGAATAAACGGAACGTATAATAGTTACAGCACTGATCTGCAAAACGAAGCGTGGAACTTGCCGGATTTAAAGGCTTCAATATTTTCAGATTTCAACATTACCGAAAAACTATACGGGGGCGCTTCCTTGTTTTACGTGGGTGAACGAAAAGATTTGGTTTACAATAATGATCCTTTCGGCAACTCCCTCAATCAAGAAGTAACTTTGGATGGCTACGTGGATGCCAACCTTCACTTTGGATATAGATTTACCGATAGACTTTCAGCCTTTGTAAAGGGCAGCAACCTTTTTGGTAATAACTATCAAAAATGGTTGAATTACCCCGTGCAGGGAATACAAGGACTGGCGGGGGTTACTTATAAGTTTGATTGGTAATTTTATAAAAAGAAATTATAATTTTAAAAACGTCCGTCTTTGGCGGATGTTTTTCTATTTTTACATTTCAACAAAACCAATCATGAAAAAACTACTCTTACTTTTATTAGCAATATCAATTGTATCCTGCGCCCCAGAAAAACTTCCTGCAGATTTACTTATAAAAAATGCAACCATTTACACCGTTGACAAAGACTTTAGCACCGCGAACGCTTTGGTTGTAAAAGATGGAAAAATCCTTGAAATAGGCTTAAAACCCGAACTCGAACTGAAATACAATATAAAGAAAACCTATGATGCAAAAGGCAATACCGTAGTTCCTGGTTTGATTGACGCACATGCACATTTATATGGCCTTGGTATGGGTTTACAGAATGTAGATTTAGTGGGAACTACAAGTTTTGACGAAATTTTAGGAAAAGTAGTAACTTTTCAGGAAGATAGAAAACTGCCGTATATCATCGGCCAGGGTTGGGACCAAAATGATTGGGAGGATAAAAATTTCCCCACAAAAAAAGAACTGGATTCCTTATTTCCCGATACACCTGTTTCTTTGCGCAGAATTGACGGCCACGCTATGTT
>JAGQYZ010000118.1 GCA_020435865.1 Aequorivita sp.
CCTGAAATTTCAGGGCTTTTTTATTTAATTCTAATTCTTCTGGTTTATTCCATCATTCCGTCTAAGGTTTCAATAGAACCGTCCGGTTTATGGGTTAACTCCACTATTTTAATACTACGTAAATGAGTTACACCACCCGAGAGTTTACTATCGTGATGAAATAAATACCATTTATCTTCAAATTTACAGATGCTGTGGTGCGTTGTCCAACCTACTACGGGCGTTAAAATAACACCTCCGTAAGTAAACGGCCCATAAGGGTTGTCACCCGTTGCATAACAAAGCAAATGGGTGTCTCCTGTTGAATACGAAAAATAGTATGTCCCATTATAGTAATGCATCCAAGCGGCTTCAAAAAACCGGCGATTGGTATCTCCCGCTTTTAACGGCTCACCAAACTTGTTCAAAATCACCAAATCTTTTGGCGTTTCGGCAAACTCCAACATGTCATTGGTTAACTTAGCCACCTTTGGACATAATGCCGGTTCCTCATCATTGGGGAAATGTGCCGTTGGACTTTCCGGTTGTTCACCATTAAACTTCCCCGTTTGCCAGCGTTGCAATTGTCCGCCCCAAAGGCCACCAAAATACATATAATGGCTCCCATCATGGTCCTTGAAAACGGCCGGATCAATAGAAAAACTTCCTTTAATGGCTTCCGGTTGTGGCACAAATGGCCCCGTTGGGGAGTCGCTCACAGCCACGCCAATTCTAAAGATTCCATCATATCCTTTAGCAGGAAAATAGAGATAGAACTTACCGTCTTTTTCGGCGGCATCCGGAGCCCACATTTGTTTCTCGGCCCATTTCACCTCGTTAACCTCCAAAGCAACACCATGATCTACCGCTTCACTTGAAGGGGATTCCATGGAAAACACATGGTAATCCTGCATATCAAAGTGGCTTCCTAAATCGTCAAAAGCTTCGCCTGCATCAATATCATGAGAAGGATAAATGTACAGTTTTCCGTTAAAAACATGCGCCGATGGATCGGCAGTGAAAATATCTTTTATAAGATGTCGGGCAATTTTACTCATTGTTTTTTTTCTTCTTTATTGGCTTCGGCAATTAGATCTTTTACTATTTGTTTTGGGTTATTGTTTCTGTCAAAAAGCAAACAATAATCTGTTCTTCCTGGCATGGGAAAATTATTTTTCCATGAATCTCCGTCATTCACGCCCCAGGCAGTAACCCGTGTGATTTTATCACTGTGTCTTTTCCAAATAGCAAACATTTCATGGAACCTATTGGTTTGGGCCACAGCCATAGAATCGGTCAAACCGTCTTTGTACGGATCCATTTGTTTCATGTATTCGGCACGTTCTGAAATATCGGCGGTCATGGTTTTGGTAGGCCATTTTAAAACCGACAAATCAAATTCGGTAATCATAACGGTCCCTAATTCAGAAAACTTCTCAATGCTTTCTTCATAAACCTTCAAATCTGGATGAAACATGGATACATGGCTTTGCATCCCGATACCAGTGACCTTGATCCCTTTATCTTGAATGGACTTTACCAACCTAAGGGCGCCATCTCTTTTTTCGGGAGTGGAAAGACTGTAATCGTTGTAATAAAGTTCGGCTTCAGGATCCACTTTTTCGGCAATGGAAAACATAATTTCCACCCAATCTGGACCAATGATTTTATAAAATTTACTTTCTCTCATGGTACCGTCGTCATTCAAAGCTTCGTTCACTACATCCCAGCCTTTTATTTTCCCTTTATAGCGGGACATGACTGTGGTAATATGATTGGTCATTCGGTCAATGAGTTCTTCCCTACTCACATCTTCGCCCTTGTCATCAACAAACAACCAAGGTGGTGTTTGCGAATGCCACGCCAAGCAATGGCCCGTAATAAACAGGTTGTTCTTGATTCCGAAATCGACAAACGCATCTGCATCATCCCAAAAATAAACATCCTTTTCAGGATGAATGAGACCGGATTTCATGCAGTTTTCAGCAACGATAGCATTAAAATGAGTTTTGATAACACTATCGGTTTGCGCTTCTTTCTCATGAATTTGGCTCACGTTCAACGCTGTACCTATATAGAAATAATTGGCCAGCGCATCTTTCAAATTAGTTACAGGTTCTATTACTTCAGTAGGTTCCTCTTTCGACTTGCATGCCAGGACCAACAAGGCAAGAGCTAAATATTTAAGTTTCATTTTAATTGATTTTTTTATGGATGAATTACATTCTACGAGCATTCAGTTCTGTTTCAATTTCAGTTTCCATGTCTTTATTGATTACATAGAAAAATAAAATAGCTGCTCCTATCAAAAATGGAATGGCCGGATAAATACTCACCAGCATTTTAGTACCTTGGGCAACGCTCTCTGGCTGGACAATTTCAGTCCCTTCAGCCACCATTTCTTTATTAATATACCCATATAACCCAAGTATCCAGGTCAACAATGCCCCACCAACACTCAATCCCGCTTTTAGCCCCACCATCATGGCCGAAAAAATAATAGCCGTGGCTCGGCGGTTGGTTTTCCATTCGGAATAATCGGCTACATCAGCAATCATGGCCCATAGAATAGGTATGGTTATACCATAGAAGAAACCATGGAGAATTTGAGACCAAAACATGAACCCAACACTTGTTGGCTTAAAGAAATAAAATGCAATGATAAACAACGTGGAAATGAATAACGCAATCCCGAACACATCTCTTTTCCCATACTTATCGGCCAATCTCTTGGAGAGGGTAATGCCCACAATCATAAAGATAATTCCACCTGCGTTGAAAAGACCAAAACCGGCCGATGTTGGGTCATTTCCAAAGAAATTAATCCCAAGATCGGACATAAAATTCAGTATAGGTGAAATGTAAGATTCCAATGATGCATGATCTACATAATTGTTGAAATAATAAACATAAGAACCTCCTTTCATGGCCAGAGTTATAAAAACCAAAATGGTCAGGAAGAGCATGATAAACCAAGGGCGGTTCTTGGACAAATCGGATAAATCTTCAGTAAGACTTGATTTCTGTTCTGCCTTTGGGACGATTCGTTCTCTT
>JAGQYZ010000005.1:0-375 GCA_020435865.1 Aequorivita sp.
ACGGAATCATAGCCAAACCGTTGGCTTTAATGCTGAAAACAAACTTAAAAAATGGATTCAATTAAAAATAAATGGATAGACAATCCATCCAAGAAAAATTTAATCATTTCGACAGCAATTTGGTTTGCCGGAATATTTTTGCTCATTTTGAGTTTAACCGATTTCTTCAAAGAAAGTTTTTTCTCGAAAAAATATTTATTGATTTATCTTTTAATGATTTTAGCTACTGTTTCTGTAGTTAAAATTCATCGGAATTACTGGAAAAACAAATGATTAAAATCTTAAAAAGACTCCGATTTATTTGGAGATAAATTCTCGAGATTTGAAAATTTAATGGAGATTAATTTGACAAAAAAGCACTAAAAGCCAACACCG
>JAGQYZ010000005.1:419-3849 GCA_020435865.1 Aequorivita sp.
CGCAAATTTGCTATCTTCGGTTTACGGCGGAAAATCCTTGCGGATTTTCACGCAACGAAATCATAGCCAAACACGTTGTGGTGCATTTATAAAAATAACATTATGAACGATTTAAACATATTAATTGTAGGAGCAGGAATTGCTGGATTAACCGCTGCCGGACTACTTAAAAAACAAGGTATTCAATATAAAATCATTGAACGAGATACTTTGGAAAAGTACAACAAAACAGGCTACATGATGGGCCTGCTTCCTATGGGTGTTCGAGTTTTAACTGAACTTAATCTTCGAGAGAGCTACTTCCAAAAAAGTGTGAAAATGTCACATTATGAAATTCATAAAGAAAATGGTGATTTGAACAAAGCCTTCGACATGGATTTTATTTCCGATGATTATGGGCCATATTGTGGGCTGGGAAGAAAAGAATTGATTGACGTTCTGTTAGAACCCATTGGCAAAGAAAATATCTCTTTCAATACCACTGTCAAGCAACTGGAACAGGCTGACAACAAAGTAAATGTAATGTTTAGCAATGATGAAAAAGAAAGCTTTCATATCGTAATTATTACTGATGGAATCCATTCTTCTACCCGCAAGTTATTATGGACAGAAGATGAATACAAATACTACGACACGCATTGGGGAGGTTGGGTAGCGTGGCTTGAAAATCAATCGTCTGATACCTACAAAGAATATTGGGGAGCAGGTTCATTTATGGGAATGTATCCTGTAAAAAACAGAATTGGTTTTTTTATAGGTGGTCCGAATGATGAAATCGAAAAATTAGGGCTCCAAGCATTTGCCAACCAAATGAAAGCCGAAATAAAACCTGAATACAAAATTTTACACGATGCTATTGATGCATTAAAAAACACGGAAAATCCCTTTTATTGGGAATTTAGCGATGTACGAACCAAAGAATGGCACAAAGGAAACGTGGTGCTTTTGGGCGATGCTGCGGCGGCTTTCTTGCCAACTGCCGGTGTTGGTGCTTCTATGGCTATGGATTCAGCTGCGGCTTTGGTTGATGAACTTAGTCGAACAGATGCTGAACACATTGAATACGGTCTAAAACTATATACAAAACGCCAGCAAAAACGTGTGGAAACCAATCAAAATGATTCACGACAGTTGGGCAAAATGATGTTTGTAAAATCACATTTAATTTCGGCAATCCGAGATTATTCTATAAGGTATTATAGTGTAAAACAGTTAGCTAAGAACATTACCAAAACAATTGAAGGATAAAAAACGACACCACAACAATGTATATATATAAAAATAGGCAAAACGTCAATAAAATTAATGCTTTTGGCGTGTATAAAATTTTTTGTTTAACTGAAAGTTAATCGCCTACTTTTCATATACTAACCGTTGGCATTCATTGTGAAACTTACTTAAAATCAAAAAATATGAAATATGATATTTTGCGTCCATTATCAATAACAGTTATTGCAATTGGGAGTTTAAAAACCGCAGAAGATAGAACTGAATTATTAAATGGAAATCTTTGGTTATGGTTCATTCTGATAGTTTTTGCAACAAGTTGGATTAGTTTTTTTATGCGAAAAAGGAAAGAACAAAAAGATAAAACTAAATAACAATCTGAAATCTAAATTAAAAACCAGAAACTGAAATGTGTGTGATTTAGCAAATTGTGGAATTACTTACTCAATCTGAATTGAAAAAGTTTGTGGAATAAATCGCTGACCGAACTCGCTCAACCGTCGAAAAATAGTAAAACGGAGTCAAGCAGAATAATTATAACTCTGAAAAAAATAACTAACCACAACCAACTCATGTTAATGCCATAAGATATTGTTAGATGAGAGGAAGCCATTCAGCTTCCCCCTTGTTTTGTTTACCTCATCTCTCAACCTCTGCTTGACTATCTCACATGCAGAATAAAAAAACAGGAGTATTCCAAAGAAGAGCTCAAAATCAGTAGCATCCTATCTATGTTCACTAGTATAGGCGTTGAATTGGAAGCTTTAAAAAAGTCAAGTTAAATTATCATTAAAACTTCACTCTTTATGCCATTAACTAATTGAACTTTAGATATTTTCCATATCTTGGTATTTAGTTAGAAAATTCTTAATACATAATCTAATTGAGTATTTATAATCAAGAAAAATGAAAATTAAATTATTTACTCTTATAGCAATACTTGTTTTTGTACTTCAAAGCAATTCTCAAGAAGCATCAGCTACAAATAATAAAAAAAAGAGTGTTGCAGAACTAAAAGAGGAATTAAATACACTTGATAAAGAAATTAACATCGGTGAAATAGAATTAGAATTTCTCAAAAAAGATGGATTTAATTTCTCACTCGAACTAAAAGATAAAAGCAATATAATTGTTAATTCTTTTCCCAAAGAAATAATAATTGATAAAAATGAAAAGGATAAGTTTTATACTGAAGTCAAAATACTTTCATTGAATAAAATTGAACCAGCAAAGATTTATACAATAAATATTTTATTTACCAACCCTACAGACTCAAAAATTAAAATACAGAATTCTTTGACAACCTGTGGGTGTGTAGTGCCAAAACCCCCAGATGTAATTGACCCATGGTCAACCCAACTAGGGGCTATAAAAATCAATACTCAAGGAAGGAAAAAAGGAAAGTTTATTAAGTCTGTTGATATACACACAACTGGAGCCAATAACAAAAAAATTCTTTACCAATTCATTATTGTTGCAGAAGTTGAATAAATAAAAGTTTAAAAAGTCATTGTCTGTCCTTCATTCTATCTATCTCATCTCTCAACCTTTGCTTAACTATTTCGCCATAATGCTCTTGAGTAGTCTGCAATTTAGTATGCCCAAGCAACTTACTTACTACATCCATAGGTACATTGTTGGAGAGCAATACAGTGGTTGCAAAGGTCTTTCTAGCTATATGATGTGTAAGGTTGAAATCTATATCCACAACATCAGCTATTTCCTTTAGATAGGCGTTGAACTTTGTATTGGATATACCATTAAAAACATGTATTGATCCTTCTTCATTGTACCTGTCCATTATCTCCTGAGCTTTAGGTAATAGTGGAATCATATAGTTTCTTTTGGTCTTACCCCTATACACTTTAAGCCATAATTCATCATTTTCCTTAATGATATCCTTCTTCTTTAAATTTATCATTTCTTTGAATGCTAATCCTGTGTAACAACAGAATACAAATAGGTCTTTGATGTACTGGATACGTCTGATTCCAAAGTCTGTTTCCTCCATTTTCTTCAACTGTTCTTGTGATAGATATAGGATAGGCTTCTTAACTCTTTTAGCTTTATACAATATGAATGGATCTTTATTCAGGTAATCTTCTGAAATGGCATATCTAATGACCTTTCTGAAGCGTTGTATGGCTTTATTTAAGGTGCTCTGCTGGAATCTTTTCTCAGTTTTGAGATAGTATTCATATTG
>JAGQYZ010000119.1:0-2773 GCA_020435865.1 Aequorivita sp.
CCTTTTAAGTAAGAGGCATAGAGATAAAGTAATGCTGAAAAAACAACAAAAAGTGCCGCAAAACCTGGTCTTCCAATACTGTTTGCAAGATAGAAGCCTATTGCAACTCCAATTACATTAAGAGCTATATAAAGTCGGTTGGCGCTTCTTTCCGAAATTTTTTTGCCAATCAACACTTTGTTTGGTTTGTTGATTTTATCAATTTCAATATCGTAAATATCATTAATGATGTTTCCGGCGGCTGCAATACATAGTGTTGCAATAACAAGCAATGCAAAACCGAAAGTGTTTAAAGTAGTTTCAATACCGAAGGGCTGGAATAGTCCATATTTAATAAAAACCTGTGCCAAGGCAATGAAGAGCAAGTTTTGGTAACGGATGAGTTGTAAATAATTCAAGATTTTAATTTCGATTTCATATTACTAATCATATTTTGCGCTTGTTCCCTCAATTGCAATCCACTTTCCCTGAACTTTCAAAACTTGTTCAATCACATCACGAACGCAGCCTTTCCCACCTTTTTTATGTGAAACATATTTAGAAATGGCTTTTATTTCCTGGACGGCATCTTGCGGACAGGTGGGAAGGCCAACCTCCAGCATGATTTCAAAATCGGGAAGGTCATCGCCCATATATAGTGTGTTTTCCCGTTTTATGTTGTTGTTTCTTAAATATTCTTCCAAGATTTTAGTTTTATGATGTGCGCCCAAAAAAATGTCTTTTATCCCCAAATTTTGCAGTCGCACCCGCACACCCTCATTGGATCCGCCAGAAATAACACAGATATTATAGCCTTGGTCAACAGCAGTTTTAAGGCCGTAACCATCTTTAATATTCATTGTTCGGAACATTTCGCCTTGTGTATTTACTTGTATTGTACCGTCCGTAAGTACGCCGTCCACATCAAAAATGAAAGTTGTAATGTGTTTTAAATATTCTTTATAGCTTTTTTCCATACTTCTGGTTTAATTGTTCTGTAAACAGCTCGTAAAGTTTCTTGTGCGTGCTGTTAGCCAACAAATGTAAATGTTTTTCAATGGTTTTTTTGTCATTTCGCTTTGCTGGGCCGGTTTGCGCTTCTTCAGGCGAAAGCGATTCAATTTTTGAAGCGGTTTCTGCAATAAGTGGTTTTAGCAATTCAAACGGCAAATTTTCGTCTTTTAAAATGTCGCTGCCTATTTCGTATAAGTGATTGACGAAATTGTTAACAAACACCGCTGCCAGATGCAGTTTTGCCCTTTTTTCTGAGGAAATTTCAACTACATTCTTAGAAATTAATTTACCCAAACTTTGCAACAGTTCCAAATCTTTTGAATTTTCAGCTTCTATACAAATTGGGATATTTATAAAATCCACTTCGCGCTGTTTTGAAAAGGTTTGAAGTGGATAAAAAACTCCGCGTCGGTTTTTTGAAGAAAGTACGTTCATTGCAGCGCCACCGGAAGTGTGCACAACTAATTTATTTTTAAAAGACAGGGATTCAGAAAAACTGGAAATGGCATCATCTGGAATTCCGATAATGTAAACGTCGGCATCTGTGATTTTTGAAATATCATCAATGAAGGGAATGCTTTCATAAGGTGAAATTACTTTAATATAATTTCTGTTAAAAACCTGAATAATAGATACTTCTTTGCTTCTGCATAAAGCATTAAATAAACTACTGTTCACGTTCCCAAAACCTAAAAGAATCACCTTTATCATAGTGCGAAGTTAGTCTTTTTTACATTTTATTTGCCAACCTATTTTCCTTTTTCACTTTACCAATCAGTTGAGGCATACTTGTCTTTAGATTTATATAACTTTGCTATAAAAAATGTTCAAAAAGAAAATTGAATCCCGTGAAGATGTGTCTTTGCTCGTAAATACATTCTATTCAAAAGTTAGGAAAGAACCGCTTCTTGGACCTATTTTCAATGAAATCATTACCGATTGGGAAACCCACCTTGAGCTACTTACAGATTTCTGGGAAACCAATCTTTTCTTTAAGCGAAAATACTTCGGAAACCCTATGCACGCTCACATTGAAGTAGATAAAAAAGTTGGCGGCACAATAAATGAACTTCACTTTGGCATATGGATTAATCTTTGGCATGAAACTATAAACGAGCTTTTTGAAGGCGAAACTGCTGAAATCGCTAAAAACCGTGCAAGAAACATGGGAACCTTCATTCATCTGAATATTTTCAACGCCCGAAATCAAGTCGGGAAAAGTAAGAATAGTTAACAGATTTCAGTAGTCTAAATGGGTGCAATTTCCTAAATTTGCCACAAAATTTCCTGTAATGCAAAAAAAGATTGCTTCCGTTCTTTTCTCCACCCGTTTAACAGCCGTTTTATTTATCGTTTTCGCAGCCGCAATGGCCGCAGGAACCTTTATGGATGCAGATGCGCAAAATCCACCAACGCCCTACACCAGAGAGCTTATCTATAATGCTTGGTGGTTTGAGGCTATCATGTTGCTTTTTGTAATCAATTTTGCAGGGAACATTTTTCGCTACAATCTTCACAAACGCGAAATGTGGGCTTCCTTGATGTTACACTTGGCGTTTATTTTGATAATTATAGGCGCTTTTGTTACTCGGTATATTGGTTTTGAAGGCGTTATGCACATTCGGGAAGGACAGACCGAAAATACAATCCTATCAGATCAAACCTATCTTGACGTATTTATTGATGGTGATTATATAATAGATGGCGTGGCACAACGCAGAAAACTGAAACCAAAAAAATTAAGGCTTTCCGAAAAACTAAATAACAATTTTACGATCAA
>JAGQYZ010000119.1:2850-12896 GCA_020435865.1 Aequorivita sp.
CAAAATCTGAAAATGGCGAGGAATATCTTAAAATAGTTGAGGCAGGGGATGGCGAACGCCACGACCATTGGGCGAAAGTAGGTGAAGTCTCTGATATTCACAATATTCTTTTTGCAATAAATAAACCTACTGCTGGCGCAATAAACATTACGTATTCTGAAGATGGAAACTATACCATTTCTAGCCCTTTTGAGGGAAATTTTATGCGAATGGCAGACCAAATGCAGGGTGAAGTAATGGCGGATAGCGTACAGCCTTTTAATTTGCGTTCACTTTATCGAATGGCGGGCATTTCTTTTGTAGTACCAGAACCTATAACCAAAGGACAATTTGGAGTAGTTAAAGCCGCTGCGGGCGAACCCTCTAACAAAGATGCATTAATTCTTGAAATTTCATCAAAAGATGAAACCAAAACCGTGGCACTTCTTGGTGGAAAAGGCACAGCAATCAGCCCAGTGGAAACCGAAATAGCTGGTCTGAAAGTTTATACTGGCTTTGGCTCTGAAAGTATGGATCTGCCTTTCAGTATTACATTGAATGATTTTATTGCTACAAAATATCCTGGAACCGAAAAAGGGTATTCTTCCTTTAAAAGTAAAGTGACGGTTATTAATCCAGACAAAACTCATTTTGATGCAGCTATTTTTATGAACAACGTTTTGGATTATCAAGGTTACCGATTTTTCCAATCTGGTTTTGACCCAGATGAAGGGGGAACCATCCTTTCTGTGAACCACGATTGGTGGGGAACTTGGATTACTTATATTGGATATTTCCTTTTATATATTGGATTGATGGGAATTCTATTCTTTAAAGGCAGTCGTTTTAAAAGTCTTGAGAAAATCCTTAATCGAATTAAGAAAAAGAAGGCTAAGATTGCTATGTTGCTGATGTTGTTCGTTTCTCTTTCAGGAATGGCTCAAGCGACTAAAGAACCAGCTCATACCACGGTTCCAAAGCAGCAAATAGATTCACTTATAAAAGCGAATGCAGTCAGTAAAGAACATGCGGCAAAATTTGGACATTTAATAATCCAGGACAATGGGCGTATGAAGCCCATAAACACTTTTGCAAGTGAATTGTTACGAAAAATAAGCAGAAGTGATACTTACGAAGGTCTGGATGCTAACCAAGTTTTTATATCTATGACCGAGTTTCCAAGACTATGGGTGGAAGTTCCTTTGATTTATCTAAAACGTGGCAACGACAGCATCCGTAAAGTTGCGGGAGTACCAGATGGGCAAAAAGATATTGCCCTGCTCGATCTTTTTGATAAACAGGGAAATTATAAGCTAGAACCCTATTTGGATGCAGCCACACGCACCACAAACCCCAACCAGTTTCAAAAGGACTTCATTAAAGCACATGAGAACTTTTCACTTTTGAATTCCGCTTTGAGCGGAAGTATTTTAAAAATATTCCCAATTCCTGAAGATGAAGGTAACAAATGGGTTTCGTATCCAGAACTAAGCGATGCAAACTTGAAGGGAATGGATTCGTTGTATGCTAGAAACATTCTTCCATTGTATTTTGATAGCTTAAAGAAAGCGCGCGAAAATGGCGATTATACACAGGCTAATGAATTTTTGGAAAGCATTACCAATTTTCAAAAAAAATATGGAGCCGAAGTGATGCCTTCGGAAAATAAACTTCGCGCAGAAACTATTTATAATAAAGCAGATATTTTTAACCGACTCTACAAATACTTTGCGCTATTTGGCATTTTGATGTTTGTCTTTATCATTGCACAACTTTTCAAGGATCGAAAAGTATTGCGCATACTCATAAAAAGTTCAAAAGCACTTATGTGGGTTTTATTCACATTTATGACACTCGGCTTGGCATTACGTTGGTATGTAAGTGGTCACGCGCCATGGAGTGATGCATATGAATCGGTTGTTTATGTGGCTTGGGCAACGGTTTTCTTTGGCTTAGCTTTTGGGCGTAAAAGTGATTTAACAGTGGCTTCAACAGCTTTTGTGGGTGCAATCATCCTTTGGGTGGCTCACGAAAACTGGTTGGATCCTTCCATTGCAAATCTACAGCCTGTTTTAGACAGTTATTGGTTGATGATTCATGTTGCAGTAATAGTGGCGAGTTACGGGCCTTTTACCTTGGGGATGATTTTAGCAACAACCTCTCTGTTTTTGATGATTTTCACCACCAAAGGAAATTATAAAAACATGGAAATCAACATCAGTGAACTAACTGTGGTTACCGAAATGGCACTGACCGTTGGCTTGGTGATGCTCACTATCGGAAACTTTTTAGGAGGACAATGGGCTAACGAGAGTTGGGGACGTTACTGGGGTTGGGATCCAAAGGAAACTTGGGCACTTATCAGTATTATGATATATGCTTTTGTAATTCACGCCAGATTGGTTCCAGGCTTACGCGGACGCTGGATTTTTAATGTATTCGCCCTTTTTGCATATTCTTCTATTATGATGACTTATTTTGGGGTGAATTTCTATCTAAGCGGACTTCATAGTTATGCAAGCGGCGATGCACCGGCAACACCAACTTTTGTTTGGTATATAGTAACCTTCGCAGTTATTCTTAGTGTTGTATCGTACTTTAGGTATAAGAAGTTTTATGGGAAGAAGAAAAAATTAAAGTCATAAATTAAAACCACGAATTCACGAAATATTATCTAAATACACTCGTAAGTTCGTGGTCTAAAATCTACAATCGTAAACCAATTATACCATATCCTCTGGTTTCACCCATTCGTCAAATTCTTCGGCAGTTAAGTAGCCTAGATTGACAGCTTCCTCTTTTAAAGTGGTTCCGTTTTTGTGAGCAGTGTTTGCTATTTCTGCAGCTTTGTAATAACCTATTTTTGGGTTTAAAGCAGTAACCAGCATCAAGCTATTATTCAATTGTTTTTTGATTACTTCGTAATTTGGTTCAATTCCTTGTGCGCAATGCACATCAAACGAAACACAAGCATCACCAATCAACTGTGCGGACTGAAGGAAATTTGCCGCCATAACAGGTTTAAAAACGTTTAGTTCAAACTGTCCTTGCATTCCACCAACGGTTATCGCCATATCGTTTCCTATAACTTGTGCGCAAACCATCGTTAAAGCTTCACACTGTGTAGGGTTTACTTTTCCGGGCATAATGGAGGAACCCGGCTCGTTTGCTGGAATGTTGATTTCGCCAATACCACTTCGCGGGCCGCTGGAAAGCATTCTTACATCGTTTGCAATCTTGTTTAATGAAACCGCCAATTGTTTCAGTGCGCCATGACTTTCCACCAAAGCATCGTGTGCAGCAAGTGCTTCAAACTTGTTTTGTGCAGTTACAAAAGGTAAGTCAGTAAATTTCGCAATATATCCAGCAACTTTTACGTCGTAACCTTTTGGCGTGTTTAAACCAGTTCCTACGGCAGTTCCACCCAAAGCGAGTTCCGATAAATGTGGAAGGGTGTTTTTTAAAGCCTTAATTCCGTGTTCAAGTTGTGCAGCATAACCGCTAAATTCCTGCCCAAGGGTTAGGGGTGTGGCGTCCATAAAATGGGTACGGCCAATTTTCACAACACTTTTGAATTCCTCAGCTTTTTTTGAAAGCGTTTTTTGAAGCTGTTCAACTCCAGGAATAGTGGTTTCAATCAATTTTTTATAGGCAGCAATGTGCATTCCTGTTGGAAACGTATCATTAGAGGATTGTGATTTGTTCACATCATCATTCGGCTGAAGAGTTTTTTCTCCCTCTCCGATAGTTTTCCCAGCAAGTTGATGTGCACGGTTTGCAATCACTTCATTCACGTTCATATTGCTTTGTGTACCGCTTCCAGTCTGCCAGATTACCAATGGAAATTGATCGTCGTGTTTTCCATCTAAAATTTCGTCACACACTTTAGCAATCAAATCTCTTTTTTCTTCGGAAAGAACACCCAGTTCACAATTGGTGTATGCAGCAGCTTTTTTTAAATAAGCAAAACCGTATATAATTTCTAAAGGCATAGAAGCTTTTGGTCCGATTTTAAAGTTTTCAAAAGAACGCTCCGTTTGTGCGCCCCAAAGTTTATCGGCAGGTACTTTTACCTCGCCCATAGTATCTTTTTCTATTCTGTATTGCATTGTGAAATGGTTTATTTTATTTAATTGAACTTTTTTGAAAAACTTTTATTTTGATGCAAAGGTAGCGAAAAGCCAAAAGTTGTTCAACCCGCACGGCTGTTTATTTGTTGTGAATAAATCAGAAAGTTTTGTTGTCGTTTTTCAAAAAAACCTTTTATCTTTGAACCATCATAATAAAAACGCTATACTATGTTTACATTTGAACAATATTTAGGATTCCTTGCTTTTTTAACCATATTAACTATGGGTTTTTGGCTGATGATCTTTTTGGTAAGTATTCTTCCTTATTGGATAGGTGGTTCACTTTACGAAAGTTGGAAAATGAAGCGTGAAGAAAAGAAAAAATTGAAATCGTAATTTCAGAACTTACAGATATAAAAAAGGGAACCAATTTGGTTCCCTTTTTTTATTTGCAATTAACACCAGTTTATCCTTCAAAACCACCTTCATCTTCGCCTCCATTTCTGTCAGGGCGTTGCCGTTGTTTTTTCTGGTTAAACCTATACGTAAAGGTTAGTGTAACTTGGCGCTGTCTCCATTGAAATTCACTTTCACTCGTAAAGGTATTTGTAGTAGTAAGACTGTTTCTTTTTCTAGAATTGAACAGATCGCTTACGTTTAATGCCAAAGTACCGTTGTCGTTTATAATATCTTTGCTCATTGCCATATCTACGGAGAGAATGCCATCAGATTTAGTTTGTGCATTGTTTGATGGGCCTCTATAAAATGCATTTGTTTGCCAATCAATTTTTCCGGGAAGTTTCACTTTGCTACTAAAACGTCCAAAATAGCTTGTGTTCTCTACGCCGTAATCTACATCATTATAAAACCCTTTTGTTTTAAACAGGAAATAATTGAAACTTCCGTTCAGATTAAGCCATTTTGTCGGGTTGTAAAGTAATCCCAACTCAAAACCGTAACGTTGGTTGGTGGAAAGATTGATGGGCAAAGTGCGAATTACTGGAATTCCGTTACTTGTTACTTCGCCAGTTTCTTCCTGAACTCTTTCAAAAGCATCTGTTTCAATTTGATAGTAAGCTGAAGTTGTTAATGTTAGTTTTTTCCATCGTTTTAAATACCCTAAATCAAAAGCATTTGCATAGGCAGGGTCCAAATTTGGGTTACCTTGAAAGACGTTTGCTTCACTAGAACGTGAAGGGAAGGGATTGATATACCAATGTCTAGGTCGGTTTATTCGTCTGTTATAGCCTAAAGTAATGTTTTCATTTTCCTTCAGCTCAAACGTAAGATTTACAGTTGGGAAAAGGCCTGTGTAATTTTTATCAAAATTTAATTCAATAGCTGTATTTCCATAACTATTTTCGGCGTCAACCTTTCCTTTTAATTGGGTATTCTCAACGCGAAGACCAAGCAGGAATGAAAATTTTCCAAATTTATTTCCGTATTGTGAATAAAATGCATTCACATTTTCATCATACGTAAAGATGTTGGAAAGGCTATCGTTTCTAACAAAATTACCCGTAGTTCCCGTTTCTTGCAGTACCGAATAATCTGTTTTTTTTTCTTCAAAATTGCCACGGTACCCTGCTTCAAATTGTGCATTTTCTCCTATTGGCAATACATAATCTGCCTGTGCCAAATATTCGGTTTGTTTTTCTATGTTTATAATGTCTTCTGCAGGAAGAGTTTCAAAATTGGGGAGTGTTCTTTGCTCTGTAATGAAGGAACGCTCGGTATCTTTGCCCCTTTCGTATTGAAAATCTGCAGTTAATTTATGGCCCTTGTCGTTAAAGTTGTTTACGTAATTTAGTGCAAACTGAAAATTTGAATCATTCTCAATTTGGTCCTCAACTCTTTTGCTTTGTTCTTCAAGGATACCGCTATTGTAGTTTGCAGTGTTGTTTGTAGTTTTATCATTGCCGTCTCCTTTTCGGTAAAAGCCACTAGCGGTTATTGAAGATTTATCTGTCAGGAAGTATTCAATACCTAAATTTGTGTTGAAACCTTTGCCCATTCGGTTATATTTTCTGTTCTCAATAACCTGATCGAATTGCGGAGCTACCGTTACAGGGTCTCCATTGTCGTCTAATATTGGGTCTCCATTATCATTAAAGAGTGTACGCGGAAAATAATTGTTATTGAAATAGGCTTTTCCCGGACCATTTCTATAATAAACTCCAGTTGTATTAAAAATATTGAATTTGTCTGTGCGCAAGTTTATATTCCCTGAAGCATTGCTGTTCAGTGGAACCCCAATACTTGTGCTTAGTGAGCCGTTGAGACCAAGAGTTTTTTCTTTTTTAAGAATGATGTTCAAAATTCCGGCAGTTCCTTCAGCATCATACCTAGCGGAAGGTGATGTAATTACTTCAACCCTTTCAATGGCTTCGGCTGGAAGCTGGCGCAGTGCATCAGTAGAACCAAAGCCAGCAATGGCAGATGGTTTCCCGTTGATAAGTATTTTAACATTGTCATTTCCGCGAAGTGCAATGGTGCCATCTACATCTACAGTTACAGAGGGAACATTATTTAAAGCATCGCTAACGGTAGCGCCGCCCGCGGTAAGATCCTTTCCTATATTGTATATTTTTTTGTCGAGCCTAATTTGTACTTCGGTGTTTTCGGCACGCACAACTACTTCGTCCAAACTAGCTGCATCTAGCGCCAACTTTACTGTAGGAAGTGTTGTGTTTTTTGTTAGATTTTGATTTGGGATTTCTTTGGATTTATAGGAAATAAATTCATATTTCACGTTATAAACACCTGCTGGAACATCAATGCTGAAATTGCCGTCTGTATCTGTAATTCCTCCAGTAACAACCTTTCCTTGCCTGTTGATGAATGAGACTGTAGAGTATTCTAAAGGATAATTTGTGCCTTCTTCAAGGATGGTTCCTTTTACGGTAATTTGATTTTTTTCAGGGCTTTGCGCAAATAGAATTGTTGTGGCAAATAGGAACAGGAAGGAGAATATTATCTTCATTAATTTTTTTAAACTTTTTGACAAGCGAAAATAGCCGTGGTTTAATTGGGAATTGCTAATTTCTTGTTAAATTAATGAGGGCGAATTATAAAATGTCCAACACCTTTTCTGGCGGTCTGCCTATGACTGCGTGAGTGCCTTTAATTGCTATTGGGCGCTCAATCAATTTAGGGTTTTGAATCATAGCATCAATAATTTGATCATCGCTAAGTTTTTTGCCCTTGTAGTTTTCTTTCCACTCAGCTTCTTTGGTTCTTATAAGTTCAATCGGTTTTATGCCCAAAAGTTCTATTACTTGCTTCAATTCTTGGTGTGATGGCGGATTTTCGAGATATCTTACAATTTCTATAGTTTCGCCCTCTTTTTCCAGTAGATGAAGTGCTTCACGTGATTTGCTGCAGCGTGGATTATGGTATAGTGTTGTCATAAATTTTAGTTTAAAGTATAATGCTCAAAGTATAAAGCTGAAACTTTTAGTTTTCGTTTCTGAGGATAAGGGCTAGTTCCTTCAGCTCCAATTCATAATCATACTGTAAATCTTCGTGTAGGTTTTTTATTTTTTTTGAAATGTAATCAATTTGTCTGTTGTATAAATTGGTAAGCGTTGTATTTCGTTTTATGGAAGGTTTGAAATCTTTCAATTTTTCACAAAAATATAGTAAAATTTCAACTTCAGTTTCTTTGTTTTGCGAATAGCGGATGAATTTTTTCAGCTCTCGCAAAATCTTCCGAACGCTCTTTTTTATTAGGTAAAAAGTTTTGGTATTGATGTTTTCAAAATCTACATCTACTTTGGTTTTTATACTTTGGATAAACGCTTCTTCATCATCAGATTCAAACAATAAATAGGTGAGAAGCTCCTTGTTTTCCTTTTTAAATTTTGAAAGCCGAAGGCAAAGTTCCAGCAATTCCTGTGTAGAACGATGGTTAAGCTCAGTTTTTATTTCTTTTAGGGATGCGGCTTTCATATAATTTCGTAAGAAGTAAAAATACTATTGATATTTAAGAATCAATTAAGAATTATTGATAAATAATTATTTTAGGGTTTAACACTTCAATTTTTTAAATGAACACCAATTTTGTGTACTTTTAAAATCGCAAAAATAAAAAATGGTATTTAAACGAACCCTTCTCTCTTTTTCGCTCTTTTTTCTCATTGGAAATGGGGCTTTTTCTCAAAACAATTCACAAAACAAAATCTATGAAACCTATGACAATATTGTGGGTTTGGACAATACGGGTCTCTACAATGGGACAGAGTTCACTGATCTGTTTTTGAATACAGATGGAACGTACAGATATTTCAATGGCTATGATTATACCAAGGGTTCTGTGGTATACAATGGCCAATATTATGTAAATGTATTTCTGAAATATGACCTTTTGGAGGACAATTTACTAACACATTCTGATGATAATTTGAGTATTTTCAATGTGAAATTGATTCCTCAATTTGTTGAATCATTCTCCATTTACAACCACAACTTTGTTAGATTAACAGGCCTAAATTTGGGGCTTCCGGGAAATGGTTATTTTGAAGTAGCTTACCTTGGGAATAATTTGGAACTTTATATAAAACATACCAAAAAGAAAATAGATAAACCTCTAAAAAGTGAAATCCAATATAAGTTTACTGATGATAACCTTTATGTTCTAAAAAATAACGGGAATTACACAATTATCAGTTCAGAAAGAGCGCTTCGTAAATTACTCCCCAAAAAGAAAGAAGAAATTCACAACTTTTATAAAAGCTACAAAACGATCTATAAATCGGCCCCCGAAAGTTTTATGACAAAACTTATAATGCATCTTGACTGCTTTGAAAATGAAAAAAACCAACAATAATTTAAAATTACAATCCGCTATGCAAAAAAGTTTTTTTGTTATTTTTTTATTGATGGCTACAAATTTGTTTGGACAAACCGAGCAAAACATCACAGCATCATTTAATAATACCCCTTTAAAAGAGGCAGTTTTAAAAGTGGAAACCCTTTCAAATAAAAAATTCTATTTTGATGAATCTTGGTTGAAGGGTTATTTTGTAACCAAAACTTTTGAAAATGAATCACTTCGGAATGTTTTGAGCGGCCTTTTCGGTAATACAAATATCAATTTCGTTTTAAATGAAGGAAACGTAATTCTTTTGAACAATACATATGTATATACGGAATTGCCTTCAGACTATTTCAACGAAGCAAAATCAGATGAAAAGGTAATTGAGGAAAACAACAATGCCCCGATTTTTCAGGAAGAATATGCAGAACGGCAAACGGTTCAACAAAGGAAAATGGTAACCATTGGAAAGCAGAAACCAAATGCTGCAAACAAAACATACCTGCTTACGGGTGTTTTTAAAAACTCAAAAACTGGAGAACCACTTCAAAACCTATCCATATCTACTACTGATAGAACCAAATATGCAGTAACCGACTCTGACGGTCGCTTCAGCATTCGGCTGCCATATGGCTTGAACAAACTGGAAACCAATCTTTTGGGTTTTGAAAAAATCCGGCAAGACGTTATAATGTACGGAGATGGCTCGCTAAACATTGAATTGCGGGAAAACACCGAATCATTGGAAGAAGTGGTGGTTAAATCTAAAAAAGATGCTAATGTGCGTGATGCAGTTGTTGGCGTTACTAATATTGACATTGAAACTATAAAAACTATCCCTTTGGTCTTGGGTGAGCGCGATATTTTAAAAGTTGCCACTACAATGCCCGGAATAAAAACAACGGGCGAAGGCTCTAGTGGCTTCAACGTACGTGGAGGAAGGGCTGACCAAAACTTGATTCTGTTGGATGACGCTGTGCTTTACAATCCTTCACATTTTTTGGGCTTCTTTTCAGCAGTAAATCCTTTTACCACAGGAAGTTTGGAAATCTATAAAGCCAGTATCCCTGCTGAATATGGTGGAAGGCTTTCCTCGGTTTTTGATATCGAAACCAAATCTGGCGATATGGAAAAGTTTAAAGGCGAAGGTTCCGTCGGGCCAATAACCGCAAACCTTGCGA
>JAGQYZ010000120.1 GCA_020435865.1 Aequorivita sp.
GTTTACTCCGTTTTGGCACTTCAAAACAATGTGATTTTTCCAAACCTGAATTTTAAAACACCGATGAAGGAATTTTCAATGATTCCCCAAACGGAATTGAAGAAAAAGAAATTAAATACAGTACTTTCAAATTCACTTGGTTTTGGAGGAAATTGTTCAGCGGTAATATTTTCAAAAGAAGCGTGATGAAGAAAGTTTATATAAATAGCATCGCTTCTATTTCGCCCCAAAAAACCTATGATAATAGTATATTTTTGGATGAAATTACTGATTATAACGACACGGTAATTTTTGCCCAAGACCCAGATTACAAAAAATACATTCCACCCGCCGCAGCTCGAAGAATGGCGAAAGGCATAAAAATGGGTGTCGTTGCTTCAAAAATTGCAATGGACGAAGCAGGAATTGAAACCGTGGACGCAATCATTACCGGAACGGGAATGGGCTGTATGATTGATTCTGAAAAATTTGTGAGTGCCATAATTGATAACAACGAGCAGTATTTAACTCCAACATCATTTATTCAAAGTACACATAACACCGTTGCTGGGCAGATTGCCTTGGGAATGGAATGCAAAGCTTATAATTTTACGTATGTTCATTCCGCGATTTCTTTTGAATCTGCTTTGCTTGATGCAAAAATGCAGCTTGAAAATGATGAAGCCGAGCATATTTTGGTTGGAGGCGTTGAGGAATTGGGCGAGCATACCACAAAAGTGCATCGTGTAATAAATCATATAAAACCTAAAGTTGTAACAATTTCAGAAGTTTTAGATTCAAAAACCGAAGGTGCTGTTTTCAGTGAAGGTGCCAATTTCTTTGTGGTTTCCAACAAAAATAAAGAAAGTTGTTATGCTGAATTGGTTGCCGTTGAAACTTTTAATATACTACAAAAAGAAAAGGTTTCCGAAACGATAGAAAGCTTTTTGGAGGATAATAACCTGAAGGCTGCAGATGTTGATGTTGTTATTTTTGGAAACAATGGCGACGTAGATTTTGATGGTTTTTATAGCCAACTTTCCGAAGGAATTTTCAGCAAAACCCAACAGGTTTTTTACAAACATTTGGTGGGAGAAAACAACACGGTTTCTGCGTTTGGAGTTTGGTTGGCTTCAAAAATTTTGAAAACACAAACCATTCCCGAAATTGTAAAAATCAATAAAATCAATCCTTCCAAAATAAAAACGGTTTTGTGTTATAACCAATACCGCGGTCAAAACCATAGTCTTGTTCTTCTTAAAAAATGTTGAGGTTTTATACCATAAACGCACTGGCTTTGGTAGTGTTTTTTGGGCTACTGCTCGCAGGTTTTTTTGGTAATGTTCCAGCTTGGCTCTATAGTCTTTTCATTTTTATTTGGGTTGTAATTACTGCCATTGGGTCTTTTCAGATTAAATGGAACTATCACCTTCAATCCTTCAATCACAATTATAAAATTTCTGAAAATTATATTTCAATCACTTTTGACGATGGACCGAACACAGAATTCACTCCAAAAGTTTTATCACTTCTGAAAGAATACAATGCAAAAGCCACTTTCTTTTTAATTGGAAAAAACGCCGAAAAGCATCCCGAAATAGTTCGTCAAATTATTGAAGATGGCCATACAATTGGCAACCATTCATATTCGCATTCCAAAAACTTTGGGTTTTTTTCTTCGCGAAAAGTTACTGCTGAATTGAAAAAAACCAATTCAATTTTAAGAGAAATAGCAGGAAAAGAGCTGAAACTTTTTCGTCCACCTTATGGCGTAACCAATCCAAACATCAAAAAAGCTATAAAATGTACAGGGCATTTTTCAATCGGTTGGAGCAAACGAAGCTTTGATACCACAAACATTTCCGAAGAAAAAATCCTTAAACGCATTACTTCCAACTTAAAAAAAGGTGATATCATTTTATTGCACGACACGAGCACAAAAACCGTTGCCGTATTGGAACAGTTATTGTTAACTTTGCCATCGCACAAATTGCAATCGGTCCCGGTGGATCGCTTGCTTGAAATTGAGGGGTATGCGTAGTTATTTTTTATTCTTATTATTTATTTTTATTGGAAGCTCAATTCAGGCGCAGGAAAGCGAGATGAATACTTCGGAAATTACTTCTTTTAAAGAAAAAGTTATTGCTTCCGCAAAAAGTACAAAAACCATTAAAACCGATTTTGTACAATTCAAGCATCTCGATTTTTTGGCTGATGACGTTAAAACTTCGGGGAAAATGGTTTTTAAGGCACCTAATTTGGTGAAGTGGGAATATACGAATCCGTACAAATACAGCGTGATTTTTAAGGAAGACCAATTGCTAATCAACGACGGAGGGACGAAAAGTAAAGTGGATATCGGCAACAGCAAACTCTTTAAAAAATTGAATCAATTAATTGTGAATAGTGTAAAAGGCAATATGTTCAGTGATTCAGATTTTATGGTTTCATTTTTTAAATCTTCAAAATATAACAAAGCGGTTTTTGTTCCAAAGGATAGCAAAATTGCAAGTTATATCGCTTCATTTGAGTTGCTTTTCAATAAAGATGACGCCCAGGTTTATGAAGTGAAAATGATAGAACCATCGGAGGATTTTACACGTATTGTATTCACTAATCGCGTTTTAAACAATACAATAAATGATTCGATTTTTAGCAATTAGTTTTTTGTCAATTTTTACATTGGCTTCCTGTTCCTTAAAGACTACGGAAGGATTGCGGCAAGTACATTTCAATAAAATAGAGGTTGAAAATCCTTACTTTTCAAACGCTGAAATTGATTATGTGTACAAAGCTAAAATTGAAATTTATAAAAAGAATTTTGGTGGAATCTTAATCATAAAAAAGCTAGGGCCCGAAAACCACCGTGTTGTTTTTACAACTGAATTTGGAAGTACGCTTTTCGATTTTGAGTTTGAAGGTGATACTTTTACAAAGCATTTTATTACAGAAGATTTGGATAAAAAAATTATCGTCAATATTTTAAAAGATGATTTTAAATTATTGGTGAATGAAAGCGCAAAGGTTTTGGCGGTTTATGAATCGAAAAATCAAAGAATCTACAAAACAGAATCTGATGAAAGTTTCAATTTTTATTTTTTGGAAGACAATTTAGAAAAGCTTGAAAAAATTGTAAACACATCAAAGACAAAGGAGAAAGTAGTGATTGATTTTACTTCTTCTGAAGAGAATATTGCGGAAGCAATCGTAATACAGCACAACAATATCAAGCTAAAAATAGACTTGGAAAAATTCAAAAAAGAATAATATGCTCATCGAAGGATTATATAAAATAACTGCAACCGAAAACACCTCCAATGGTATTTTGGCAAACGTGCATTTGAACAAAGATCACGCTATTTTTAAAGGTCATTTCCCTGGAAATCCTGTAATGCCAGGTGTTTGTATGATTCAGATTATAAAAGAACTGACCGAGGAAGCTACAGGCAAAAATTTGTTTTTGGCGGTTTCGTCAAACATAAAATTTATGGCAATTATTAACCCAGAAAAAAATTCCGATTTACAACTAGCTATTGATATTAGTGAAGAAAACGGCGAGGTGAAAGTTAAAAACACCACTTCTTTTGAAAATACCGTTGCGTTGAAACTTAGCGCAACTTTTAAAATTATAGATTGATGAAATATTTTTTTTTCATAGCTTTTTTTATATGTTTTTTGGGACATTCACAAGATTTGGCAGAACTCCGTTCCCAATATCCAAAAGCAGATGAGAATGCTGAAATAACTAAAAAACTGAATGGTGAGCTTTCAAATGTTGTTCAAACAGACAATCCTATTTTGGTTGCATATAAAGGAGCGATTTTAACTTTAATGGCAAAAGAAGCCAAAAAAATAAAAGACAAAATGAGTTTTTTCAAGGAAGGGGTTTCTTTTTTGGAATCCGCCGTAAAGGCTGATCCCTTAAACATTGAAATACGTACTATTAGGCTCAGCGTTCAGGAAAGTGCGCCTAGATTTATGGGGTACGATAAATCTGAAGATGAGGATAAAAAATTTATTCTTGATAATTACATAAAAAGTTCATCCAAAGTGATACGCGAGTTTGTAAGGAATTTTGTCCTGAATTCTGATAGTTTTGATAAATCTGAAAAGGAAACGTTTTAAGAATTATTTTTATTAAAACAAAAACAATTCTTCAATTCCAATTTAATTCCTAAAACCTATATTTGCTCTGCGCCTTTGCGGCAATTTTGCACCGCGGATACTTAAAGTTCGCAGAGATTAATATTCCCAAATGAACCAAAATCTACTTTCAGAAAAATTCAAAGCCCTGAAATGTTGCGTAATTATTCCTACCTACAATAATTGCAAAACACTACAACAAGTTATTGAGGGTGTTTTGGTTTATACCGAAAATGTGATTGTAGTAAATGACGGCTCTACGGATTCTAGTGCTGAAATATTGCGTCAATTTTCGCAAGTTCAACAAATTCATCTTTCTAAAAATAAAGGAAAAGGCAATGCGCTGCAGCAGGGGTTTAAACATGCGGATAGTTTGGGTTATGATTATGCAATAACAATAGATAGTGATGGACAACATTTTCCCGAAGATATTCCTGTGTTTATTGAAACCTTGAAAAATGAAACTAATAAAGAGGTATTATTGATTGGTTCCCGAAATATGACGCAACATGGCATTCCAAAAAAAAGCAGTTTTGGTAACAAATTTTCCAACTTCTGGTTTTGGGTAGAAACAGGCAATCGGTTGCAGGACACACAATCGGGTTTTAGATTGTATCCGATTTTTGCGATGAAGAATTTGAAATTTTATACCAAAAAGTTTGAGTTTGAAATTGAAGCCATCGTAAAAGCGGCTTGGAACGATATTGAAGTAAAAAATATACCAATTCAAGTACATTATGAATTGGAAGATCGGGTTTCACATTTTCGTCCGTTTAAGGATTTTACGCGAATTAGTATATTAAATACGTGGTTCGTGCTCGTTACTTTTTTCTATATAAAACCTCGAAACATCTATAGAAAACTAAAAAAAAAGGGTTTTAAAAGGTTTATAATGGAAGACCTTTTGGGCAGTGATGATTCCGTTGAAAAAAAATCACTTTCTATTGCACTAGGGGTTTTTATTGGCCTTTCGCCAATTTGGGGTTTTCATACCGTAACCGTTATTTTTTTGGCATTATTATTAAAGCTCAACAAAGTGATTGCTTTTGCTTTTTCAAATGTGAGCCTGCCGCCGTTTATTCCTTTAATACTTTTCTTAAGTTTAAAGTTAGGCAGTTGGCTTTTGGGAGAAAATTTTGTGCTTTCCATGAGTGAAATTGATCCAAGTATTGAGTTGGTGAAATATTTAAAATCCTATATTGTTGGCAGTTTAGTACTTTCAGTCACTATGGCGATTGTTTGCGGTCTCTTGAGCTACGTTTTCTTGACGTTGCTTAAGCGAAAAAAGATTCTTGGAAATGGGTAACTGGTTTTTTAAAGTATATCAACTTCTGCTGAAAAATAAGATCGGCAGTGCATTGCTTTTGCTTTTGGTTCTTTTCGGGCTGGTTTTTCTTGTTTCTAAAATTCGTTTTGAAGAGGATATTTCAAAATTGATTCCTATTAACAGTGAAAATCAGGATCTTCAAAAAGTAATGAAAACCGTCAATTTTACGGACAAAATTATTGTTACTATCCAACGAAACGATGCTACGGAAGTTAATGAACTTACCCAATATGCCACGGAGTTTGTGGATAGTTTGCAAACCCATTCTTCACAATACATCAAAAACATCCGAGGCAAAGTAAAAGATGACGATTTGCTGCGCACTATGAATTTTGTGTATGAAAACCTACCGCTGTTTTTAGACAAAGAGGATTACAGAACCATTGCCAAAAAACTTCAAAAAGACAGTATTGCTAACGCTACCGAAGCCAATTACAGAACGCTTATTTCACCTTCTGGCATTGTCTCAAAAGACATGATTTTGAAAGATCCATTAGGGCTTTCGTTCATTGGTTTAAAAAAATTACGCCAACTGGGCGTTACGGACGATTTTGTTTTGAAAGATGGTTTTTTGGTAAGCAAAGACAAAAAGAACATTCTGCTTTTTATAACCCCAAAATTTTCAAGTAGCGAAACTTCCGAAAACAGCAGGTTTGCTAAAGATTTATATGCACTTCAAAATTCAATGAATCAGAAATATTCTGGAAAAGTAAGTTGTGAATATTTTGGCGCCGCACTAATTGCGGTTGCAAATGCACAGCAGATTAAAAGGGATATTCAGTTTACCGTTGGCATCGCGTTGACGTTGCTCATTCTGGTTTTTATTGTTTTTTACCGAAAACTTTATGTGCCTATAATTCTCTTTGTACCGACCATTTTTGGAGGTCTTTTGGCAGTAGCTTTGTTGTATTTGCTTCGTGGGGAAATTTCTGCCATTTCATTAGG
>JAGQYZ010000121.1:0-2578 GCA_020435865.1 Aequorivita sp.
AATTTGACCTAACGCCCCGCTAAACTTAATTGATTAATTCGTGAGTTAATTATAATACAAAAGCATTCAAGCCAATTCTAAGCCGACTGCAAGCCGACCGTAAGCCGTCTGCATACCAACTGCATGCCGACCACACTTCATAGATACTCCCTAGATACTCCTAGTATATCCCCACCATACCCTAGAGGAGGCTAGGACTAGGTAGCCAAGAAAATCTCCCATTTGCAAATTTATATACGCACCCCTCCCATAGCAATTGCCCATTATGGTATTTTAATTAGTTTTAAGTAATTTAGACCTGAAAACCAACCAACTAATTAAAAAATTATGAAGTCCAGAAATATATCGCTACTCGCTGGGGTGAGCTATCTAATCATTTTCTTTGCTGCCATCTTTGCCAATTTCTTTGTCCTGGAATCCATACTTCAGGCCCCCGTGGAGACCATTCAGCAAAATTCCCTTACAGTCCGTTTTGGTATCGTGGCCTTTTTGGTAACCGTGCTTTTTGATGTTGTAATTGCCTGGGCTCTTTTTGAGCTTTTCAAAAACCATCCCTTAACGCGTTTGAGCACCTATTTTAGATTGATGCACGCTGCCATTATGGGAGTAGCCATATTTGCACTTCCCCTAGCCTTAAGCAAAAACACAGCTGAAGAGATTCTATATCAAGCAGAAATATTCAATACCATTTGGCTTATCGGCCTCTTCTTTTTCGGAATGCATTTAATCCTTCTGGGCAAAATCATAAAAAGACCTCTAATTATTTCAATTTTTCTGATGATTGCCGGCGCCATGTATATGATCGATACGCTTGCCCATTTTCTACTTGAAGATTACGCCTCGTACGCTACAATTATGTTGACTTTGGTAGCCGTTCCAAGTATTTTTGGGGAAATGGCTTTTGCGATTTGGCTTTTGGCTAAAGGTGGAAAAAATGAAACTTTAAGTGCTGATTAGAAATGAAATTATTTAGAAAAGTTAGACAAAACCTACTCACTGAAAACAAGTTTACCAAATATTTGGTCTATGCGCTGGGGGAAATTGTTTTGGTAGTAATAGGTATTTTAATTGCATTGGGCATCAACAATGCCAATGAACAACGAAAACTTGCCGCTGTGGAGCAGACCTATTTGGTGGGTCTTCGGGAAGAATTTCAGACTAGCAAACTAAAATTGCAGGAGTTGATAAACGTAAACCAGCAGAATTACCTAGGAGCCAAAACATTGTTAGGATACATCGCCAACCCAACCCAAAGTCCTGCCGAACTACAATTTTCCAGCTTATTATACACCACTTTTTCTGGAGCAATAGATTTTAATCCCAATAATTCCCTTCTTTATGAAATGGTGAATTCGGGCAATTTAAAAAACATCTCCAATGCCGAGTTGCGCAGGAAGCTCACCAATTGGATTTCCCGAATGGAAGATATTTCCAGACAGGAGGCAGAGCTGGGAGTGCAGCGCGAAAAGGTTTTGGATATGTTCAAAAACGATGCACACAGCTTGGGCACCATTTTTAAGCACGCAGGCGTTTACACTGAATTGGGTTTGCCAAAAACCGAAAATGAAACAAGCAACCTGAGCTTATTGCAATCCACGGCTTTTGAAAATAACATTCTAATGTTTATCATCACCAGCTATGCCACTGAAAAAGCCCATTATGACCCATTGATGAAGCATCTGAATGATATTCTAAGCTTGTTGGAAAAAGAAATAGAGTCCTAATTGACTATTTTATATTACCATACAAATACTGAGAGCTATCTTCTTCCTCTACCCCTACTCGATTTGTTATTTTGGCTTTTCGCATGTGTATTCACCTTTGTTCCAGCATTCCGTCCACGGCTGTGTCGCTGCGCCTTTTGTTGCTTCTTTTCTTCCTCGGCGGCTTTTACATCAGCCATGGTTTCGGTGGGTTGAAAATTGGGAAGAGTTTTCGGCTGAAGACGTTCTCCTATCAGTTTTTCAATATCCTTTAGATAACCAACCTCATCAAGGCTCACCAAAGATAGCGCCTCGCCACTGGCTCCTGCCCTTCCGGTACGGCCAATTCTGTGTACATAATCTTCTGAAATATTTGGCAATTCAAAATTGATAACGTGCGGCAATAATGGAATATCCAAACCACGCGCGGCAATATCGGTCGCAACCAATACGCGTACTTTTCCTTCCTTAAATCCTGATAGCGCTCTTGTTCGCGCACCCTGACTTTTATTTCCGTGGATTGCCGCTGAAGTAATTTTCGCCTTTTCAAGTTTTTCACTCAACCGATTGGCGCCGTGCTTGGTCCTAGTAAAAACCAAAACCTGTTGCCAGTTTCCTTCTGAAATAAGTTTTATAATGAGATCCGTTTTTTGGGCTTTATCTACCCTGTAAACCGTCTGTTCAATTTTTTCCACCGTTGTATTTTCAGGGGTGGCCTCCACCAAAACGGGGTGGTGCAAAAACTCGTTGGCAAGTTTTTTTATTTCCTTTGAAAAAGTAGCAGAAAACAAAAGATTTTGTCTTTTATTCGGAAGCAAGGCAAGTATCTTTTTAATATCGCGCAGAAAGCCCATATCGAGCATTCTGTCTGCTTC
>JAGQYZ010000121.1:2816-5807 GCA_020435865.1 Aequorivita sp.
GCACGAACGGGGCGCTGGCGCAATGTGGGTTGGTTATTTAATATTTGAAGCATGGGTAGGGCAAAGCCGGCGGTCTTTCCGCTTCCTGTTTGTGCGGAGGCCAGTACATCTTTGCGTTCTAATATTAAGGGAATTGCTTTTTGTTGAATTGCCGAAGGCGTTTCATATCCTTTTTTGCTGATTGCTTTCAGCAGGGCATCGGAAAGCCCAAGAGATTTAAATGACATTTTTTAGATATTAGATTTTAGACATAAGACTTAAGACTAAATGACTTAAGACAAGTGACCAAAAAAATGAATATTATATAATTTGATTATTTGTGACCGCTGCGCTTGGAGATAGTATATCGCGGCGCTTTTAGAATTCGGTCCTTTTAAAAACCATTAAAACTAAGAAGACGGTTTTAATAAGCGGTGAAGGTACGGTTAATTTTCTGCACAGGGGTTTTTATATTCAAATTGGGAAGTTTTGCGAAAAAAATAGTATCATTGAAAATAAAATTATTACTATGCTTGGTGGCTTTGGCAGTATAAATCACATGATTGTTACGCTTCGTAATAATAAAAACCTGCTCCCTGCCAAAAGGTCGTATTTTAAAAAAAAGGATTACGGCTCCCTCAAGAGCGAATATTATAAAGCAGTTGGCGGTTCTTTCAATATAAAAAAAGCAAGCGCTGAAGAATTGCTCGCTATTCGAAAAAAAATCATCAAAAAACGCGAAAAAGAAACCCGTAGATTTATTTTTCTTTTAGGTATAAGTATTCCGCTGATTGTTTTGGGGCTCTATTTTACCTTCCATAATTTCCGGTTTGGCTTTCCCAATGTAAAAACTACTCAAGAGATATCTCTTGAAAATGATGATGAGGAAAAATATTATTTCTATTTGGAAGACGGCGATAAGTGGCTGCAAAAAAGAAATTACTACAACGCAGTATTTCAATATAAAAAGGCTGTAGCTCTTTATCCTTCAGATTTTGAAGCCAATTATAGATTGGCATTAGGATATAGTTACCAGTGCCAGTATGATTTTGAGAATTGCGATAAGGGAATGCAACTTATTTTAAAACTGGAAAAGGAATTTCCAGACAATAAGGATATTCAAAACGTAAAAGCCATTTTTGTACATTGGGGAGCGTAATAGATTTGATTATTGCATTAATCTCCCTATCTTTATAAACAACTAACAACCAACCATCATAATAATGAAACGACTTTTACTCACTGCAGTATTAGCTTGCGTTTCGTGGAGTAGTCTTCCCCAAACTTCTTCCCAAACACAAGAAGACACTCTTAAAAGTTCCTTTTTAGAACATAAACCTGAAAAAGCGCAGGACACTCTTTTGGAATACAACAATTTCAAAAAAACAATTCAGCTTTCTACCAAAAATAATGATTTTGAAACCCTTGGAAATGCTTACATAGGTTTGGCAAAATGGCATGAAGACCATACCGTTCTTGATTCTTCAATCGTTTATTTGAAAAAGGCCATTTCACTTTATAAAAAAGAGGAAATGACTAAACCTCTAGCTGATACTTATCTCTTGTTGGTTGTTAACTATAGTGGCACCGCAGAATATGACAAAGCTTCTGAGGCTGTTTATAAAGCACTTGCTATTTACGAAAAAATAGGCGACCAACGTGGCATTGCACAATGCTATACCAAAATTAGCGACTTATTATACTATTCAGATAGTTATGCAGAAGGGGCGGAATATTGCAAAAAGGCTATCGCAATTCAAGAAAAATATGGCTATGAAGAAGATATGGCGCTTTCTTATCGCCGACTTGCCGAAAACCAGCTTTTTTTAGGGAATCTTGATGAAAGCTTGGCGAATATGAATAGTGCTATCGATTTATATAAAAAACTTGAAATCACGGATGCTCCATTGTTGGCTTGTTATAATGGGCGAGGCAATATTTATAAATATATGGAGCGCTATCCTGAAGCAATTGCAGACTATACTACTTGTTATGAAGGCGCAAAAAAAATAGGCTTATTACGCTACACTATGCCTCCAACGGCAAATATTGGGCACGTTTATTTATTACAGGGAAAATATGCCGAAGCCCTACCCTACAATTTAAGGGCTATTGAGATTATGAAACGCATAGGCAACTCCAAAAATCTTTGGGAAAACTACATGCACGTTTCCAACATTTATAAGGAATTGGGCGACTATAAAAATGCCTTGGAATACCATGAACTTTACGAGCAAGGGCATACGGAATATTTAAACACCATTATTGCCCGAAAGGATAGCGAACTGCAGGTAAAGTACGAAACGGCACAAAAGGATTTGGCTATTTTGGACAAGGAGGCAAAAATAGCACAACAACGTAAAACCCAATGGCTCTACATTGGTATTGCGGGATTGTTGGCGATTATTCTGTTTGGAATGTATTTTACGTTGAAAAACATCCGCAAAAAAAGAAAGTCGCTGGCTATTTTGAATAGTGAACTCGATGCAAAAAACAGACAGAACGAACTACTGATAAAAGAAATACACCACCGTGTAAAAAACAATCTGGAAATGGTGAAAAGCCTTATCGCCCTGCAATCGGCAAAACTTGAGGACGGTGCCAGCAAAGAAGCCATGCTAGCTAGCCAAAACCGTGTACAGAGTATGGGTATAATTCACCAAAAATTATATCAGGGAGAAAATTTGGGCAGTATCGAGATGAAGGACTATTTTATGAATTTAAGTGAAGGTGTGCTTGACACTTTTAACGCAGAAGATAAGATAAAAATAGAATGTGCGATGGAAGACCTAAATTTAGACGTGGACACGGCCGTACCGATCGGGCTTATTGTGAACGAACTTTTAACAAATGCACTGAAATATGCTTTCCCTGGAGGAGTGAAAGGGCAAATTAACATTAGCCTTACCAAAAAAGATAACGATCTTTTATTAAAAGTCTCTGATAACGGCATTGGCAAAACCGAAGGTTCCAGGCCCAAAGGCACGGGTTTTGGCACACAACTGATACAGC
>JAGQYZ010000122.1 GCA_020435865.1 Aequorivita sp.
AGAGCAATCATCATAAACATAAACCTCAAAATCAGAAAAAGTCTGCTCCAATAAGGAATTAAGGGCTGTGGGCAAATAGACAGCCGCATTATAGGTAGGCAATAAAACGGCTAGGGTTTTCACGGATTAAGCTTGTTTAATAAATAATTAAGTGCCTCACCATTTTTCATGGAATCAAATTTTCTGGCAAAAAGGGTGTTTTCATCCTGAAAAGTTTCTATCTCTGAAACACTCAAATACTCTGGGTTATTTTTATCCCCCTTAAAAATAATTAAATGTGTTTTTACGTTTTTCAACACATCCTTGCCAAGGTTCAAAAAATTGTAGGAGTATGTCACTAGGAAAGTCTCATCCGGAAGCAACACCGTTTTAAAAATTTGTCGCAACTTTTTAAAATCCTTGGTTTCTTCACATAACATTTCCATGTGTGATTTGGAAAGAATCATCCATTGACTACTGCCAAAAAGTTTAAGATTAGGGTAAACAGACTTCAATCGATTTAATGGCAATAAGAAAGTAAGTCTAAATTTCTTAACAAACGTATTGAGCCATTGGTTAAGTTGGCGATGCTTAGTGTAATCAAAACAGTACAGACTTTTAAACCTAAACAGGCCTCCATCCCACCAGTTGGCATAGGGTAATGACCAATGATTAAGAAAGGAAAAGTCTTGCTTATTCTTTAAATAATCGTGAATATAGGTATTGTTCTTAACAGGCATGTCTTCACCGGATAGCACGATACAATGGTATTGACAAGAAGGGTAGTTTTGCTTCATGTAGTCTTTTATTTCGTTCATGCCATTGAGCGTCCCTTGCACAATACCGAAACCACCCCAACGGCCAGCTTCTCGCTGCCTAACAAAAAAGCAAACATCTAGTTGGCTAAGGGCATTAAACTGATTTATAGCTACCTTTTTATCTACATGCACAAAGAAAATGGAACGACCATCCTGCAAAAGGGTGATGAGCTGTTGCAATTGTTCTGGTTTTTTGTGTGCCAGTAGTAAATAAACTTTAAAATACATGTTAAGGTAATAGTGTTATCAAGGTATCAGCAAAATTTTGTTCTGGAAACTCAGGTACTAAGGTTCTTATATGTGCTCCTGCTTTCTTTCCCATATCTTCCCATTCCATTCGTCGTTGCCAAGCATTTTCCAAAGCCTCATCTAAATAGACTGGCCGAGGTGCCGAGGCCACAAAGCCTGTTTCATTGGGCAGCATTACTTCCAAGGAGCCACTTACATTGGTTACAATGGCAACACGATAACTCAACATAGCCTCCACTAAACTAATGGGTAACCCTTCAGAGCGTGAGGGCAGGATCAGTCCATGCATGTGATTCCAAATGTCAACGGTAGGGGTATAGGGATGTATCTTAATATTAGGCAACTTATAATTATCAACTATAGATTTTAAATTGTCTTCGTCATCACCATCACCAAAAAAATGTATGGTTAAAGGTCTAGTTTGCCATTTCTCCTGCATCATAACCCTAAGCAACACGTCTTGCCCCTTGGTCTTAAAATCATAGCGTCCTACACAGGCCAAATGAAATCCTTCCACTTCTGGAAACGTTGGTGGAGTTGTGTAAGGAACCTGAAAAGGATTCCTAACCAAACCTAAATTAGTCAAGCGCTGTCCTAATTGCAATTGTGTTACTTCAATATTATCTTGTGAAACAAAAAAATTATGTTTAGCCTGTTTAAAACCTGCTAACATTGTTTTTCTCAATTCTTTTGGTGGCCAGTACATTTCACTAACTCCATGGGAAACAGAGACGTAAGGTATATTTTTTTCCCAAAGCTGGGTCATTAATACAACACCATTAAAATTGAAGCCTTGGTTTACAACCACTAGCTTGGGCTTTAAGGATTCAATAAGGGCTAGTCTTCTGTCATCCTTATGAAACCTTAAACGATAGGGTAAAAAACGATGTATGAAATTAGACCACCGACTTACCTTGGAGTGATAGGGCCTTAAAATTTCAATTTGGTGCACTGTCAGCTCCTGTAACACCTCTTTTGGCAAAACCAATTTGTTGTAAGCAACTATCTTAACAGTAATACCCTTTTCCACCAAGGCAATGGCCGATTTGCTCCACAGTAATTCACTGCCACCCCAATGTTTGTTTTCTGGTACAATAACTATGTCAATTGGTGCTCTCATTTTACTTCAATAAATTCTATTCGTTATTCATGCCAAGGGGTTTTCACTAACGCTTTCGGCAAGCCTTTAAAACCAATATACCAATGCAAGAAGACTTTGTTTTCCAGAACTTTTCTAAACAGATGATTCTTAATAAAGTGTGCAATCTTATTCCCTTTTAAGGGCTTGTAAGAATACTTCGATGCATCAAATTCAGGCGGTTGTGCACTCCAAGTTATTTCGGTCATCCAAGGTTCTAAGGTATTTCCCATGTGGAAAGCATAATTAGCTTCCGTGGTTAAACGATAACCTCCTTTGCGCAAACCAGGCAAATCTAAAAATTCTCTGTCAAATTTGGTACTCAACAACTCATTGATCTCAATATCGGTTCCTGTTTTTAAGGCCTCCCGCTTGTAAGTGGCCACTACATGGCCTGTTCCCACTGCAGCCCTAAGATTGTTAGAACCCTGAAGTGTTAAATGCCATGTCAAATAGTTGTGATTATAATCATCTCCCCAACCCAAACTTCTATAAAAAGCTTTCATGGCTTCAGGATTGATAACTTGTGTGAAGCGTAGCCTTGGGGAGAAAAAATAATCAAAAAGGACATTACTGGACAAGTACCCATGCATTTTCATTTGCGGAATCAATCCCACTTGTCCGGCCTTGGGTAAAGACTGGAAAACGTTCATGGTTTCATTCTGCCAACCTTCCAGAAAAAGAACATCGGCATCGGCTATCGTGATGTATTTATAGAAATGGCCATTAAGTGCTTTTAAAATGGCATTATTCTTACCTATGTTGTCCGTATGTACAACTTCATGGAGCATTCCTTTTCCTTGTAACGAATTAAGATACTTTACCACTGCCTGACTACTTCCGTTATTCACAACGGTAATAAAGGTCTTCTCATGCACTGTTTTGAAAAGAGAGGTCAAACACAGCTCTAATATCTTAAGTCCTTCCTTAAAATAGTCGCCATCTTCTGGAAGATAAACAGGAATAATGACTTGATGCACATATCTGGTAAGATCAAGTAGTTTGTTTTTTTGTGGATTTGTTCCTTTTCGCATGGACTAATTTATGGTCTCTATTTTTTATTTACTCCCAATCCGGTTCACCATAAAAATGCGGCCAAACGTTGGAAGTTTTGGCTTTAATATACCTAATTTCTTCACTACTCAAACGCTTTTTCCATGTTTTAATATTTTCCTGTGAATTTCTGTGGTGTTCATCTACTTCTTTAGAGTTGGTGGTAGTGCGAATCTTTTCTTGAACCCTTTTGGTATAGGTCAATCCCAAATAATCCAAGAGTGCAGTAAACTCCAACTTGGGTTCCAACGATAACTGCTCATGGGTTACAAAATACCATTGGTTGGCATACGTTGTTTGGAATTTTGCTACGGTTGAATAAATTATATTCCATAATAAGCATCCTTGCTCTACGATAGAACGGGGGGATTCAGAAAATGACTTAATTTCTTCTCGGTAATCTCCCAAATAATCATTGAGCAGTTCTTTTTGCTCCAAAAAATGAGAGAAATCAAAGGGCCAATGAGCCACTTTTAAACTTGCAACAAAAGCTGCTGGATGTCTAATAATGACCACAACATCACTCTTGAATTCCTCGTAAATCCAAGGAGCCGAAAATATGGCTATCGGATCTTTAAGCAACGGTCTGTAGGTTAATGAGGCCCAAATACGGTAAAAATACAAGCGTAAGTTTTCAAGACTCAAAGTATCATAAGGATAGTTTAATTGGCTTCGTTTAAACCCGTAAAGACCCTTAATTTTTCTTTTTACCTCTTGGTGCGAATGCTTTGTGTTATGGGAGACATACTCATTCCAATACCTAAAGGGCAATTGTCTTTGGCCCGCCGTGTTTAGATTGAAAGGCTCATATACCAGTTTAACCTTAGGAGCATTGGCAATAATATGACCTACCCAGGTAGAACCTGACCGGTGGGAACCTGTAACCAATATGGGCTTTCTAAACGTCATGGTTAAAAACGAAATCTTATCTGCTTACACGAATTAATTTTCATCTATAAAATATAAATTCCCTAAATCACCTTGAATGATTGTTTTCCCAATTAACCGATAACCCTTCGAGGTTAGGTAGTTAACTTCTTCAGAATCAATACATTTATAAAAGGAATCTTTGGTCTCTACTAGAATAAATTTAGGCCTGAACTTATCCCAATTGTTGGTTTTTAAAACCTTTAAATCCTGACCTTCAACATCAACATCAAAAAAATCCAATCTTTCTCCTTTCTTTAGGCTCTTTTCCAATAAATATTCTAAACTGTAAATAGGCACATCAATAACCTCCTTAACCTGATTTTCTAATTGTCTTTCTTTGATGAAGTCATAATCCAAAGTATTCATTGAACTGTAAGTATCATTCATTAAATAATACTTTAATTGTTCTTCTTCGGAATAACCAATAGCACAGTTATAAAATAGATCATTGGGCCTTGTCAATCGATACTTCTGCACAAGATCGGGATTAGGGTCAATACAAATACCTTTCCAGCCCCTTAAGTAAAAATAGTAAGTATTGGAAGCTTTTATTGGATCCCAACAACCAATATCTACATATGTCCCTGGTATGTTGGAATTAATCAGCTTTTTTAGCTGTAGATCATCACCCGATTTTGAAAAACTGATATTGTAACGTTTATAAATTATCCCCCTCAGTTTGTTTTTAATCATAGTCCTTAAATTAATTTGCTAATTAAAATTTTTATTGAAAACCCTCTTTAAAAAATGATAGCCTGAATTGTTAACACGGTGCAAACCTAAAATATGGTATAACAACACGCTAACACTTGAAAAGTAAATACCATACCCAAAAACCTTTTTTCTAATGCCTAATTGATTGTATTTAGGTAAATAGGAAAATCTCTTTTCATCAAATATATAGGCTGAATAAACCTTTTTAAAATAGGTCACACTTTCCAAAATCCCAGAGTTTAAATGAGATTCAAAAAAAACCAGGTTATTTTTCAAAATAAAGTTGGAGTTGTGCTTTTTATGAAAATTCTCTAGTAGTCTATAGTAACAATCAGCTGGATAAGAAAGTGCCAATTTAAAGTCAAATCCTTGTTCCAACATTCTCAAATGCAAATCGGGATCGGTAAAAATTTGCAAACGGTCATTGAACCCGTTCAGTTTTAGAAGGGTGTCCTTCTTCCAAAATACACAAGTAATGGCAAAAGGATGTTGTCCGGCATAAAACTTTTGAATGAAAAAAGCTCTTGACTTAACGGTTTCAAAGGAACCATAAACATGTTTTTTATCGTCAAGGGTTCCCACAAAAGATTGCATAGGAAATATCCAGAGATCGTGAGACTGATTTTTTGACACAAAATCCAGTCGCTTTTCTAAACAAAAGGGTGCCAATAAATCATCGGAATCCAAAAAGATAACATAAGTTCCCAGGGCTTTCTCTAGAGCGTAATTTCGGCA
>JAGQYZ010000123.1 GCA_020435865.1 Aequorivita sp.
CTATAAAAACCTTTTATTATGACTAAAAAAATGACCAACCGATTTTTGTTATTACTTTTTGCAAATTTGATGCTTTTTAGCTGCCATGAACCAAATAGTCATACAACGCCTCCGTATGATGGTCCGCCAAAAGACCATATAATTTCTGTGGAGCGTGCTAGGGAAATGTATGATGCTTATTCGCAAAGACGTGTTCCAGTGATAGAAAAGTATGAGGACAGCATTGTTGCAGATTCTACAAAATTTGAACCAACCCGTTATGCGGAATATGATTTAGAAACCGTAAAACAATATATTGCTTATATAGAACATGAAGCCAAGGAGGCCAATGTAGATATAAAGACCTTGCGCTTCTACCTTTCCAACTACCCGAACAGTGAAAAATTCCCGAATGGTGATGTTGTGAAATACCCAAGAAGAAATAGCTTTTTTGTATTGCCCACAATGGATTACAATGGAAAAAATGTAGGCTTTTCAATAGAAGAAATAAATGGTAAATACACGGCGGTACCTATAAATAAAAGTGTTGCAACAGGTAAAGAACAAAATGATGCAACAGGCCAAATGAATGAAGCTGCTTTTTTCACAATCAATAGTTCAGCAGCTCAAGGCACAACAAGCTTAATTATGAATGATGGAGGAGTATCACCTCCACCAGGTAGTGACGATTTTGGGGGCAATAATTAAAACACGCTTAATTATTGGAAACAATTCTAGACATACTCAAAAATACATATTTGATATTATATGTCATCGTTTTTGTCATTTCACTAATCAAATTGCCTCTTTATAAACACACACCATTAAAATTATTGCCCATTATTTTGTTTCTTACAATGATTACAGAATATATTGGCTTTTATTTAAAGGATGTTGCACACGATATTCCCCTTAATTTTTTTGTTTACAATACATATTATCTAATCCACTTTTCATTTTTCTTCTATATTTTTATGAGGATGGTTGAAAATGATAGATTTAAAAAAAACATTAAGATTAGCTTGATTATTTTTTGGTTATTTTTTTTAAGTGATTTAGTATTCACAGGTATTTTTGAGGATTCTTTCACTAGAACATACATAGCTGGAGCTGGTATTCTGATTTTCTGTATTATTTTATACTACATCAGTATTTTACAATCTTCATTGGTATTAGTGGTTAAAAGTGATTTATTATTTTGGGTA
This sequence comes from Aequorivita sp., assembly GCA_020435865.1. GTDB lineage: Bacteria > Bacteroidota > Bacteroidia > Flavobacteriales > Flavobacteriaceae > Aequorivita. Next base: position 1,185 of record JAGQYZ010000123.1, read on the forward strand.
AGCGTTGGTTTATTTTTGTTTTATATTGGGTATATTCCCATTAAGATAATTAAAACTTGGTTTTATAAACCAGATAGCTTTTTTGAGATTTTATTGATGATACAGTTTTCTCTCGTTAACATTATGTATCTTTTCTTTTTGACAGGGTTTTTATGGATGAAAAAGAGATTATAATAATAACGGCAATAGCCATTCCAATATCATTGGTTATCATAGTTATTGTATTGTTTAGTGTTTTTAGCCGCAGAAAAAATAGATTGCTTTTGGAACAAGAAAGGGCCATAAAAGCATTTGAGCGTGAACTGGCTGAATCTCAAATAGAAATCAGGGAAGAGACGTTGCGCAATATTAGCTGGGAACTGCACGACAATATAGGGCAGTTAATGACCTTGGCAAAAATACAAGCTCAAATGTCGTTGGAAAAACCAGCCATGATTACTGAAGTATCAGAAACTATTGGTGCTGGAATTGATGAATTACGTGCACTTTCAAAATTGATAAATCCCGAAGCTTTGAAAAGTCTTAGTTTAAGGGAGGCCGTTAGTCTTGAGATTGAGCGGTTTAATAGATTGAAATTTATAGACGCGCAGATTTCTGTTATAGGAACAGAGTTGCCAATTGAACCAAATATCCAGATAATTTTATTTAGGATTTTGCAAGAATTTTTTTCAAATACCATTAAACATTCAAAAGCATCTTCTCTAAATGTGCTACTTGATTATTCAAATAATAAATTGGATATTACAGCTAAAGATAATGGAGTGGGTTTTATACAAGAAGATAATTTTATGGGCATTGGATTGAAAAATATGAAAATGCGTGCAAAGCTTATCAATTCAACTTTTTCTATAGACTCAATAAAAGGAGAAGGCACTGCTTTGCATTTAGAGTACAAATTTGTTTGATTCAAAAAATATCTAAAAATTAAAATGAATTATTCAGTAGTAATAGTTGATGATCATTATTTGCTTTCCCAAGCAATTGGAGGACTGGTTCAGGGTTTTAAAAATTTTGATGTCTTGTACTTATGCAAAAATGGGCAGGAATTATTGGATAAATTTGAAGAACCTAAAAATATTCCAGATTTGGTGTTGATGGATATAAAAATGCCCATTTTAAACGGAATAGAAACTACCGAAATACTTAAGGCAGATTACCCTAAGATTAAAGTACTTGCGCTTTCCATAGAAGAAGATGAATATACTATTTTAAAAATGCTTCACGCTGGTGCAAGAGGTTATTTATTGAAGGACACTAAAAAAGAGATATTGGAAGAGGCTTTGATAGAAATTATGCAGAATGGCCAATACCATACAAATACAGTTTCAAGAATTCTCATGGATTCTTTGGAAAATAAAGGGGGGTTAGACCTTAAAGAAAAAGAGATTGAGTTTATCAAACTTGCTTGTACAGACATGAGCTATAAAGAAATTGCTGAAGCTATGTGTTGTAGCCCTAAGACCGTAGAGAATTATAGACAATCCATACGAAAAAAAACAGGAATAAAAAATAGGGTTGGATTGGTTCTTTTTGCCATCCACCATAATATGTTTACACCTTAAAGAAAATTTAGAAAAGCTCGCTAACTTCTTTTTTTACATAGGCCAAAGCCTTTTGTGAAGGTGTAACTTCTTCCATAAAATTTTGTAATAACCATTCCCGCATTTTGTCAACATTACCATCCTTTTCGTGCATGGCTCCTTGGCGGATAACATGGATTGTAGCATTCTTAGCTGCATTAATCAAGTTCCAACATTCAGGAGAAACATATACCTGTTGTGTAAGATTATGTTCATATTCCTGCTCAATATTTTTCACGAGTAAGCTTTCGTAGTCGTCCTTTGAGTCTGAAAAGGGCTTTACGCGAATCAATAGTCTATTGGGGTCTATTCGTTCCAAAAAAAGTGTAATACGTTCGTAAGCCTGCAAGCGAATTGGCAAAACCTGTTTCTGCGCTTCTTTTTGGACTAAATATCTTCTACGACCTTCTTCATTTGCGGTGTGGCCTTTAAAGAAAAAATAGGCGATTATACCTACTAAAATGGCGGGTAGTAGATACGCTATATAGCTAATGATTTGTGTTGTTTCTTCCATACTAATTCATAAATGTGAACAAACTTAAGGTGTTTTTGGGATAAAGACAAAATATTAATTTTTAAAAAAATCAATATCGCACTTTATTCTCTTTTCGCATTGCTTTCACTTCTTTTTTGGCCTCTTTTTCATGAAAATTTCCACCTAAATGCTCACAATGCAATAAAGCTTTCATGCCCTCAAATGGCACGCCACATTTATTGTACATAAACGATTGTGATAAGGTTTTAATGAGATTTTTATCACCAACGGTCATATCAACATCGTCCATAGTAAATTGGCACGGGTGCTCATAACCACAGGCATGAGTCATTTCAAGTAGCTCTTTTCTAAAGTTTTTGAAATAGAAATGCGCTCGCACTGATTTATCCTCAATATTTATTCCCCGTTGCAACCATTTGTTTTGCGTAGCAACACCGCTGGGACATCTGTTTGTATGGCATTGTTGTGCTTGTATGCAACCAATGCTCATCATTGCCTCGCGCGCAACGTTCACCAGATCGGCTCCCATGGAAAAGGCCATAGCTGCCCTTGCTGGAAAGCCTAATTTTCCACTTCCTATAAAAACTATTTGTTCACAAAGATCCTGTTTTTTGAAAATTTTATATACCTCCGCAAACCCAAAAAGCCAAGGCAAGGAAACATGATCCGCAAAACTAGGGGGTGCTGCGCCCGTTCCTCCTTCGCCACCGTCTATGGTAATAAAATCTGGGCCTTTGCCGGTATCTTTCATTATTTTTGCCAACTGTTCCCATTCATTTAGGCGGCCAACGGCAGATTTAATACCTACTGGAAGTCCAGTGGCTTCAGCAATACTTTCTATAAAATCAACCAAGCCATTTACACCATCAAAAGCTGAATGGTTGGGAGGGGAGAGCACATCTTGACCTAAGGGCACGTGTCTGATATCAGCAATTTCCTGTGTAATTTTTGAACCAGGCAAAACACCACCTTTTCCAGGTTTTGCACCTTGGGAAAGTTTTACCTCAATGGCTCTGACTTGAGGATTATCAGTAACGAGCTGCACAATTTTTTCCATAGAGAAATTTCCCTCAGCGTCACGTACGCCAAAATACCCCGTTCCAAAGTGAAAAATAACATCGGCGCCTGTTTTGTGATATGGAGAAAGTCCACCTTCGCCCGTATTGTGATAACAATATGCAAGTCCACAACCTTTATTTAAAGATTCCACCGCACGTGCAGAAAGTGATCCAAAACTCATAGCAGAGACATTAATTACAGAAGCAGGGCGATACGGCCTGCGGCGTTTATGAAAGCCACCCATCAATTTTGCACAGGGTAAAAAATATGGGTTTTTATAGTTTGGATGCCCTTTTTCCAATTTGTACGGAAGCATTGAATTATTGATGAAAATATAATTTGGCTCATAAATATCCCTGTCGGTCCCAAATCCTTCATAATTGTTTTCGTTTTTTGCGGAAGCATAAATCCAGCCGCGTTCAATACGGTTGAAAGGAAGTTCTTCGCGATTGTTCGCCACAATATATTGCCGGAGCTCTGGGCCAATGCTTTCCAGCATATACCGAATATGCCCAACAAGAGGAAAGTTGTGGCTAACGGTGTGGTGTTTGTTGAAAAAGATGTCGCGAATTGCAACGATTAAAAGGAATATTAATATCCAGGCCCACCAAGGTATCTGCCCCAAAAAAGATAGAAATTCGTCCATAAAAACAATTTTTGATAAAGGTATTTAAAATAAAACCGTTTTTGAAAAAATATTGAAAAAGGAAATCTTTGTTTATAATTTCACATAATTCTATTTATATTTTCTTTCTATAATGGTTATTTTCACAGCTTGAAGAAAATGAAGTTTTGGAAGCATATTTAGAACAACTCAACGATGCTCAGCGTGCGCCAGTGCTGCAAAAAGATGGCGCTATGATCGTGATTGCCGGCGCCGGGTCGGGAAAGACACGCGTGCTTACGTTTCGCATTGCATATTTGATGAGTCAGGGTGTGGACCCGTTCAATATTTTGGCGCTTACGTTTACCAACAAAGCCGCAAGGGAAATGAAAGGACGTATTTCAAAAATCGTTGGCGCCAGCGAAGCCAAAAATCTTTGGATGGGAACCTTCCACAGTATTTTTGCAAAAATCCTTCGGTTTGAAGCCGATAAATTGGGCTATCCTTCCAACTTCACAATTTATGATACGCAGGATTCACAAAGCGTAATTCGTGCTGTAATTAAGGAAATGAATCTCGACAAAGACGTTTATAAATACAAGCAGGTTTATTCGCGCATTTCTTCCTATAAAAACAGCTTGATTACCGTAAAGGCATATTTCAACAATCCGGAATTGATGGAAGCCGACGCAATGGCAAAAATGCCACGTTTAGGCGATATTTATAAGTCTTATGTTGACAAATGTTTCAAGGCGGGTGCAATGGATTTTGATGACCTTTTGCTGAAAACAAACGAACTTTTAACTCGCTTTCCAGAAGTTTTGGCGAAGTATCAAAACCGTTTTCGCTATATCTTGGTTGATGAGTATCAAGATACCAACCACAGCCAGTATTTGATTGTTCGTGCACTTTCGGATAGATTTCAGAACATATGTGTGGTGGGCGATGATGCGCAGAGTATTTATGCTTTCCGTGGTGCAAACATTAATAACATTTTGAATTTTCAGAAAGATTATGAAGATGTGAAAGTTTTCCGTTTGGAACAGAATTACCGTTCCACAAAAAACATTGTGAATGCCGCAAACAACATCATCGAAAAAAATAAAACCAGACTCGAAAAAGTAGTTTGGACGGCGAATGATGAAGGCAATAAAATTCTTGTAAACCGAACAATGACTGATGGTGACGAAGGTCGCTTTGTAGCAAGCTCCATTTTTGAGAACAAAATGAACCATCAATTAAAAGATGGCGATTTTGCCATTTTATACCGAACTAACGCACAAAGTCGGGCAATAGAAGATGCGTTGAGAAAGAAAGATATTCCATATAGAATCTACGGTGGGCTCAGTTTTTATCAACGGAAAGAGATAAAAGATGTTTTGGCATATTTACGTTTGGTTATGAATCCAAAAGACGAGGAAGCGCTGAAACGCATTATCAATTATCCCGCGCGCGGAATCGGTGAAACCACAATGGAACGCTTGATTGTTGCTGCAAACCATTACAACCGCTCGGTTTTTGAAGTGATGAAAAACATCGAAAAAATTGATTTGAAGATAAATTCTGGAACCAAAAACAAGCTGCAGGATTTTGTAACTATGATTGAAAGTTTTCAGATTTTGAATCAAAATTATGATGCTTTCACTATTACAGAACACGTTTCAAAAAAAACTGGGTTATTACAGGAACTCAAAAAAGATGGCACGCCAGAAGGTATTGCTCGTATTGAGAACATAGAGGAATTATTAAACGGAATGCGCGATTTTGTGGAAGAGCAAAAGGAAATAGTTGACGCCACAGGTTCGCTCGCAGAATTTATGGAAGACGTTGCCCTCGCCACAGATTTGGACAACGACAAAGGCGATGGTGATCGTGTAGCTTTGATGACCGTACATTTGGCAAAAGGCTTGGAATTTCCGTACGTGTATATTGTTGGGATGGAAGAAGATCTCTTCCCAAGTGGAATGAATATGAATTCCCGAAGTGAATTGGAAGAAGAACGAAGACTTTTTTATGTTGCTTTGACACGTGCCGAAAAGCAAGCTTATTTAACCTATACACAATCCCGTTACCGTTGGGGAAAACTCATAGATGCCGAACCCAGCCGTTTTATTGAGGAAATTGACGAAAGTTTTTTGGAATACCTAACACCAATTACGGAAAACAGATACAAACCGCTTTTGGATGCCGATATTTTTGATGAGGTAGATCATAGTAAACTTCGTCTGCGGAAACCTGTTGCGGGAAAAGCACCAATGGGCCCAACGGAAGACCAATTAAGGAAATTACGCAGATTGAAACCAGTAACCAGCGAAACCGATAAAAATTTTAATGCCAAAGATGCAAATCTAAATGTGGGGACAATGGTGGAGCATGTTCGTTTCGGAAAAGGTAAAATCCTAAAAATTGAGGGCATAGGTGCAGATACAAAAGCTGAAATAGATTTCGAAAATGGCGGATTGAAAAAGTTGTTACTTCGTTTCGCAAAGCTGAAAGTTATGGATTAATAACTTTTGTTGGTTTTTCCTTTAATTCTTTTTTAATTGATTTATTTTTAAGCCAAAATACAGCTATGGCTGAATTCATAAAAATTTACGAAGAAAACCCAAACCCAAAGGAAATTAAACGTGTTGTGAAGATTCTTCGCGATGGTGGCGTTATTATTTATCCAAGTGATACGGTTTATGCTTTGGGCTGTGATATAAAAAATACTCGAGCTATGGAACGGGTGGCTCAGCTTCGTGGGGTAAAATTGGAAAAGGCCAATTTTTCGTTTGTATGCGAAGATTTAAGTAATCTCAGTGATTATGTGAAACAAATTGACACACCTACATTTAAATTACTGAAGCGGAACTTGCCAGGTCCATATACTTTCATCCTTCCTGGAAACAATAACCTTCCTACTGTTTTTAAGAAGAAAAAAGAAGTGGGGATTCGAGTTCCAGACAATTCCATAACACATGCCATTGTTCAGGAATTGGGAAATCCAATTATTTCTACTTCCATAAAAGACGAGGATGAGGTCATAGAATATACCACCGATCCTGAACTTATTTTAGAGAAATGGGACAATTTGGTAGATCTTGTTATTGATGGCGGTTATGGAGGAAATATTCCTTCTACGGTAATTGATCTTACTGGTGAAGAACCTGTTGTAATACGTGAGGGGAAAGGGAGTTTAGAGCTTTAATTTTTACTAATTTTTTTTTGAAATTCTGAAAGCAAAAAACGTGTTTGATTGTTAAGTTTTTTTCTAAAAAACGTTGTCCACCCTAATAAAAATCCTTTAAATCCCATTGCTTGCTTGGCCCATCGGTATAGATTGAACTTGTCAACGTGGGATATTATTTTTCCATCCTTGAATTGGAACGTGGCATTTATTACATTATGAACTTTTCTACCGGTTTTGCTAAATGTATAAAAAGCTTCCCATTTTGCTTTTCCCGCTTCTGCAGTGTATATTATATTTGAAACTTTTACCTTGAAATCTTTCCCTTTTTGGTTTTGACAAAGCATTCGCCACATGTTTTTTGCTTCTCTACCTTTAAGAACTCCAAAAGCTGGGTCTTCAAAAGTAATGTCATCATGATACCACGATATCATGCGTTCTGCGTCTAAATCTGCAAAGGCTTGGTAGAATTTTTCTATGATATTTAATTCTTTATTGCTAATGGTTTCAGAATTGACGAGGAATTATTTAAGTAAATGTTTCAAGCCGCGATAGATGTTTTCTTCCAAAATGTCAATCTCCCCATCGGCAAGAAACATTTTTTTTATGTCTCCAAAAAGGCGGTCAATTTCGTTTTTGGAATAATTGAAACGATCCACATTAGCCTGTATTTTTTGGATGCGTTGATAATCATTGTCTTTATCAAATTCTTTATGGATGTGACGGTATTTTTCTTCACCCACTTTTTCCTTTATGAAATCTTTCTCTTCCTTCGTTTCCACAAAATCCGCATTGGCGCAATAGAGTAAGATATATGCTTTTAATTCTGGACGAGACCAACTGGTTTTAAATTCTTCCATTTTCTGAATTATTTTTGTAGGTTTTTAAATTTTCTTATCTAAGGTACAAAAACCTATCTAAAGATTCTTTTG
>JAGQYZ010000124.1 GCA_020435865.1 Aequorivita sp.
CACCCCTTCACTTCTCCAAAACCTGGACAGCTGGAACTTTTAGACACCAACCCTGGTGACGTAAAAGCAAACGCTTACGATTTGGTTTTAAACGGAAACGAAATTGGTGGCGGTTCCATACGTATTCACGATAAAAAAACACAAGCCTTGATGTTTGATTATTTAGGCTTCACCCCTGAAGAAGCAAAAGCTCAGTTTGGCTTTTTGATGGATGCCTTTCAATACGGTGCGCCACCACACGGTGGAATTGCTTTCGGCTTGGATAGATTGGTAGCCATTTTGGGGGGACATGAAACCATACGCGACTTTATTGCTTTCCCAAAAAACAACGCAGGTCGCGATGTAATGATAGATGCACCAGCACCAATAGACGAAAAACAATTGGAAGAACTTCATCTAAAAGTTGAACTGAAATCATAAAGAAAAGTCCTGCTAACGCGGGATTTTTTAATAGCTTTAAAGATGCCAACACAGAAAAGAACATTACTAACCCGCTTCCTTATTTGGAGAATCAAGCACATCTCCCACAAACAGTTCGTGCTAATTTTGAGCGTAGCGGTTGGGCTTTTGGCTGGGATGGGTGCCGTAATTCTAAAAAACCTTACTCACCTTATACAGCATCTTTTAGAAGGAAAACTTATAGCAGATTACCATACAGCTTTCTATTTTATTTTTCCAATCATTGGTCTTAGTTTAGCCTTTTTAGCAATGCGCTATGTAATCCGTAATAAAGTTAATCACGGAATTCCATCCACACTTTATGCCATTTCACAACGAAAAGGATTTATGAGGCCTTTTCAAATGTTTGGTAGCCTTATTACCGCACCAATTACGGTAGGTTTTGGAGGTTCGGTAGGATTAGAAGGTCCAACGGTAGCCACTGGTGCTGCATTGAGTTCCAATCTTTCCAGACTTTTTCATATGAATCAGGCAACACGCACATTATTGATTGGTTGTGCGGGTGCGGGGGCAATGTCTGCTATTTTTAAAGCACCCATTGCCGCTATTATTTTTGCAGTGGAAGTTTTCAGCTTGGACCTTACATTGGCTTCAATGGTGCCGCTGCTTTTGGCTTCAGTTTCTGCAATTACAACTTCATACTTCTTTTTGGGCTCAGATATATTGCTTCCTTTTAAAATCACGGATAAATTTGTTATTAATGACATTCCCTTCTATATTTTATTGGGATTAGTAGCATCTATGGTTTCCATTTATTACACAAAAATGTATTCCAATATTCAGGATTACTTTGAGAAAATTGGAAACCCAATTAAACGATTATTGATTGGTGGCATTGGACTGGGAATCATAGTTTATTTTATTCCACCGCTTTATGGAGAAGGGTTTGATGTAATAAACAATTTGGTACAAGGCAATCCGAATGCGGCTTTACAAAACAATTTTTTCAATCTGGAACTCTCCAGTATTTGGGTGGTCATCTTGCTTTTGGCAGGTTTGGTAGTTTTTAAAATTATAGCCAGCGCACTCACTTTTGGTGCAGGAGGTGTAGGTGGCATTTTTGCACCAACCCTTTTTATGGGAAGCATTATGGGCAACTGCTTTGCGAAAATCCTTAATAACATTGGCATATTGGACAATCCTGTATCAGAAAGTAATTTCACATTGGTAGGGATGACTGGGCTGATGGCTGGTGTGCTTCACGCCCCGCTGACTGCAATTTTCTTGATAGCAGAAGTTACAGGCGGGTATGAACTTTTTATACCTTTAATGGTTACTGCAGCCATTTCCTATTCGCTTACCAAATATTTCATCCCCCACTCTGTTTATACGATGGAACTGGGCCGAAAAGGCGAACTTATTACACACAACAAAGATCACGCAGTGCTTACTTTAATGGATATTAAAACCGTGATTGAAAGCGATTTCATTCCTATTTTTCCAGAAATGAACTTAGGCGAAATGGTGCACGAAGCCGTGGTAAAATCAAAAAGAAACCTTTTCCCCGTTTTGAACAAAAAAACAAATGCCTTGGAAGGAATTATTCTTTTGGACGATTTACGACCCGTAATGTTCGATCAAAATTTATATGAAGAAGTAAAAGCCAGTGAGTTAATGCACAGCCCACCAGGGCTTATAGACTTGAGTGAAGATAAAATGACCGATGTGATGAAAAAATTTC
>JAGQYZ010000125.1 GCA_020435865.1 Aequorivita sp.
GATGAAACAATCAGAAATTAAAAAAGCATCAACGGCAGAACTTCAGGAAGCATATGCTGACTCAAGAAAGGCTTATTCAGACCTTAAAATGGCGCATACCATTTCACCGTTGGAAAATCCAATTCAACTAAGATCCCAGAGAAGGGTGATAGCAAGAATAGCGACGGAACTAACTAATAGAGAAGTGCAATAATTGTACAGCTGAAAGATGGAAGAAATTAAAAGAAACTTAAGAAAAGAACGTATAGGTGTTGTAACCAGCAACAAAATGGACAAATCCATTGTAGTTGCAGAGGTGAAAAAAGTAAAACACCCTATGTACGGAAAGTTCGTGTTGAAAACGAAAAAATACGTTGCGCACGATGAGACAAACAACTGCAATGAAGGTGATACAGTAAAGATCATGGAAACAAGACCTTTGAGTAAAACCAAATGTTGGAGATTAGTAGAAATAATTGAAAGAGCGAAGTAATTATGTTACAACAAGAATCAAGACTCAAAGTCGCAGACAATACAGGTGCTAAAGAAGTTCTTTGCATTCGCGTATTGGGCGGAACAAAAAGAAGGTATGCTTCTATTGGTGATAAGATTGTAGTTTCTGTAAAAGAGGCAACGCCCAATGGAAACATTAAGAAAGGAGCAGTTTCTACAGCAGTTGTAGTACGTACCGTGAAGGAAATAAGAAGACCTGACGGTTCTTACATCCGTTTCGACGATAATGCTTGTGTACTATTGAACCCGCAAGGGGAGATGAGAGGAACACGTGTTTTCGGCCCGGTAGCAAGAGAGCTTCGCGACAAGCAATTTATGAAAATAGTATCATTGGCACCAGAGGTGCTTTAATATGAAAACTAAGATGACAAAGCTTAAAATAAAATCAGGCGATACAGTAGTAGTTACTGCCGGAGACCACAAAGGCTCTGAAGGTAAAGTAATGAAAATATTCCTTGACAAAAACAAAGCAATCGTAGAAGGAGTGAACATGGTTTCAAAACATGAGAAACCTAGTGCGAAAAACCCACAAGGTGGAATCGTAAAAAAAGAAGCTCCAATCCATATTTCAAACCTTTCATTGGTTGATCCAAAATCAGGAAAAGCAACACGTGTAGGTTATAAAACTGAAAATGGTAAAAAAGTACGGTTTTCAAAACAATCGAATCAAGCAATATAGTTATGGCATATACACCAAGACTTAAAGAAGAGTACAAGAGCAGAGTGATCAATGCTCTTACTGACGAATTTGGTTACAAAAACGTCATGCAGGTACCAAAATTGGAGCGTATTGTTGTTTCCCGCGGAGTGGGTGCAGCAGTGGCTGACAAGAAACTTATTGACTATTCGGTTGATGAGTTTACAAAGATAACCGGGCAAAAAGCGGTTTCAACTATGTCTAAAAAAGACGTTGCAAACTTCAAACTTCGTAAAGGCATGCCAATTGGTGTGAAAGTTACGTTGCGTGGAGAGCGTATGTATGAATTTTTAGACAGGTTGGTAACTTCAGCTTTGCCACGGGTACGTGACTTTAACGGAATTAAAGCAACCGGTTTTGACGGAAGAGGAAATTACTCTTTGGGAATCACCGAGCAAATTATCTTCCCAGAGATCGATATCGATAAAGTGAAGAAAATTGAAGGAATGAACATCACGTTCATCACCACGGCAAATACCGATAAAGAAGCGAAATCATTATTACAAGAATTGGGATTACCCTTTAAAAAGAACTAAGAGATGGCTAAAGAATCAATGAAAGCCCGCGAGGTTAAGAGACAAAAAATGGTAGCAAAATATGCCGCCAAGCGCAAAGCTTTGAAAGAAGCCGGTGATTGGGAAGGTCTGCAAAAACTACCAAAAAACGCCTCACCAGTTCGTTTGCACAACCGTTGCAAACTTACAGGAAGACCAAGAGGGTATATGAGAACTTTTGGAATTTCACGTGTATTGTTCCGTGAAATGGCTAATCAAGGTCTTATTCCGGGAGTGCGCAAAGCATCTTGGTAAAAACAGATTTCTGTTCAAAAGAAAAGTATAAACTGGTTGAAGGTTCGAAATAGTTCGAAAACCACTTCCGCAAATTCAAATAAATGAATACAGATCCAATTTCAGATTATCTAACACGAGTTAGAAATGCTGCGAAAGCCGGACATCGCGTTGTAGAGATTCCAGCTTCAAATCTTAAAAAGGAGATTACAAAAATCCTTTTTGATCAAGGTTACATTTTAAGCTATAAATTTGATGATGAAAGTACCGCACAGGGAACCATTAAAATTGCATTGAAATATGACAAGGTTTCGAAAGAATCAGTGATCAAGAAAATTCAAAGAATAAGTAAACCCGGTTTACGTAAATACGCAGGTTCAACAGAACTACCTCGTGTGCTTAACGGTCTAGGTATTGCTATTGTTTCAACTTCTTCAGGAGTAATGACAGGCAAGCAAGCAAAAGCACAGAATGTAGGTGGTGAAGTATTGTGTTACGTTTACTAAAAAATAGACAAAGAAATGTCAAGAATAGGTAAAAACCCGGTAACAATCCCACAAGGAGTTACAGTTGATGTAAAAGACAACGTAATTACCGTAAAAGGAAAATTAGGCGAGTTATCTCAGGAGTTTGATTCTGATTTAACTGTAAAAGTAGAAGATGGCCAAGTATTGGTTGAACGCCCTTCAGATTCTAAGGACCACACCGCAAAGCACGGTCTTTACAGATCATTGATCAATAACATGATTGAAGGTGTGAGCAAAGGATGGACCAAGGAATTGGAATTGGTAGGTGTAGGTTATCGTGCCAGCAATCAAGGACAAAAATTAGATTTGGCTTTAGGATTTTCACACAACATTATTTTGGACATTGCTCCGGAAATTAAAGTGGAAACTGTATCTGATAAAGGTAAAAACCCAATCGTAAAATTAACGTCTCATGACAAGCAATTGGTTGGGCAAGTAGCGGCAAAAATCCGTGCTTTCCGTAAACCAGAACCTTACAAAGGAAAAGGTATCAAGTTTGTTGGTGAACAATTAAGAAGAAAAGCAGGTAAATCTGCATAACAAATAGAGTTATGGCATTATCAAAGTACGAAAGAAGAGCGCGTTTGCGCAGCAGGATCAGAAAAACGGTTGAGGGGACTGAAAGTCGTCCACGTTTGGCTGTTTTCCGCAGCAACAAAGAAATATACGCTCAAATTATTGACGATGTAAATGGAAAGACCATTACCGCTGCATCTTCAAGAGATAAAGATATTGACGCTTCAAAAGTAAACAAAGTTGAAGCTGCAAAGTTAGTAGGTAAAGCAATCGCAGAGAAAGCTGTTAAAGCTGGTGTTGACACCATTGCTTTTGACAGAGGGGGTTACCTTTACCACGGAAGAGTAAAATCATTAGC
>JAGQYZ010000126.1 GCA_020435865.1 Aequorivita sp.
TTAAAACTCCGCTTTAAAGATACTGACGGAAAAAATAAACTGGCACATACTTTGAATGGAAGCTCTTTAGCGCTTCCAAGGGTTTTGGCTGGAATTCTTGAAAACTACCAAACCAAAGATGGAATTAAAATCCCGGAAGTCTTGGTTCCGTATTGTGGATTTAATTTTATAGATTAAAATTTTTATTTAACCTCTCGAATAATATCTAAGGTATTAATTTTCCTTTGATTGTAATTAAATGAAAAGCCCTAGCTGTTGAAAGCTAGGGCTTTTTTTAAAATAAGTCTATTTTAATTATTACTGATCTTTTTGCAAGGTCATATCTGTATATGCTAATACAAGTGCGCTAAACCAGTCCCAATTTATTGATTTGTATGGATATTTTTTCATAAACTCAGCATTATCGCCAAAAAGCAGCTCATAATTTTCTTCAAAATCACTTTTTGGCAACCAGAATACTTTATCGCCTTTTTGTACATAATATGATTTTACTACGCCACCCCCGATTGCTGGTGCTCCGCCTATTGAAAACCCTTTAGATTCCTTTGCAAATGGGTCGTGATATACAGCGATTATTTGGCTGAAATCCGGATTGATCAATTGCATTAAAAATTCCTGCTCATCCTTTTTATTTTTTAACGAGACCTTTTGGTTAACAAAATATATCTGGTCATTACTTGTCAGTTTTTTTGTACTGTTTCTTCTTCCCATACCATAGTTGCTAAATTTTTGGGATACTTTCCCAAATTTTTCCCACCCACTTGCGTACAGATAGGCTTCAGCAATCTGTGTTGCATCATAGATTTCTTTCTTGTCGGTGATACTATCTTTAAACACAATTTCTCGAATTTGTCCTTTTTTGGTTATTACGCCCTTGCAATACCCCTTATGCTCCGATCCGTCTTTCATTATAACGGTGGAAACTTTTTTAGTGGCTGGTTGGTTGAAACCTTCATTGAAAAAATAGGTCTTAAGCATGTCGCGTTCTTCGTCAGAATATTTAACCTTGTCTTGCGCAAAGGCAAAACCACAGGCCATCATAAATACAATAGATAAAATTTTTAGTTTCATAATTTTAAGTTTTATTAGTTGTTATAGCAATATTCCAACATAAATTTTAAACTATGAGTTTGTTTTGCTAAAAATCTTGTCCAAAACCATCAAAATAAGGCAATTGCCCTATGCTATTTAGATTGGTTGTAAGACTTAAAGCAAAAAAAGAGCCCTTTTAGGCTCTTTTTTTTGTTGAAAAATGAAATGTTACGCTTTTTTGTAACTTGAATAATATTCCTCAATCAAGTTCATCAAGGCCGATACCAAATCTTTGGTTTCCAACAAAAGGCTGAAATACAAAGTAGTGTTTTTAGGACTTGATTCTTCGGTACGGGTTCGGGCTATTTGCTTTTCAATTTTATTTGAAAGGCTTTCAAAGATTTCTTCTTTTTTATTGAGTATGTTTTTAATTCTTTGGAATTCCTTTTTGTGGAAAATATCTTCAATTTCATTAAGTAGTTCTTCCAAATGTTCGTCAATTTCCTGTAGGTCCTTTATTTGGTTAAAACGAAGTGCTTTGTGATTGTTATTTACATGTTTGTAGCTTGCTTTAGAAATAAATTCCAAAGACTGGACAACATCGGTCAAATAGCCAAGAATCGTAATGTAGAAATTACTTCCACGAACGCTGGTTTCGTCTAGGTTTTTGATGAAATAGAAAATGTTATCACGCAACTCTTCCACTTCATCATTTAATTTGCTTACACCTTTCTTGCTCTTTTTTAATTTTTTGGTGTCCTGTTTGGCGAGGCCACGAAGCATATCGCTGTATATTTTGTTTGAACGCGAAACTACATTGCTTATATGCTCTGCACTTTCCTGGATGATTCCCTGAACGGTCTTGCTTTCGGTTTTCTTTAATCCAGTTTTGTCAAGCTTCAGTTTCACTTTATTTTTATGTGAAAGATAATTTCTTACCAATAAGAGAATGGCCAATAATAGCAATACAGCAATCATTGCGCCTCTTCCAATATAAATTAAGTAGGTTAAAGTTCCGGCTGCCACAAAGGCAACGAAGGCCGTAAAGAACCAACCACCAATAACGTTTAGCACTCCTGCAACTCTATAAACTGCGCTTTCACGTCCCCAAGCTCGATCGGCCAAAGATGTACCCATAGCAACCATAAATGTTACATAAGTCGTAGAAAGTGGTAATTTCATAGAAGTTGCTGTAGCAATCAATATACCTGCAACCACTAGGTTTATGGAAGCACGTACCATATCAAAAGCAGGCAATTCATATGTTTTGTGTTTTGGAAGATTTACAATTGGTTTTTCAAAACGCTTGTCAATTTTTTCCTGAAGAGAATTTGGTACTATATAATTAAAATAAGTAGATAGCTGTGTGCTGGATCTTACCAAAAACCTAGAAAGCATATTTGGATTGAATTTTTCGTAGCCTTCGCCCTGGCGTGCTAAATCTATTTCGGTATCGGAAACTGTTCTTGCTTTTTTGGAAAACCAAAGCGTAAGAACCATTACACCGCCTGCAATAAATAGGAGCAAGGGTTCTGCTGGAACTTTTTCTGCAAGACTGTGCATACTGTATTCTGATGCGGGAATCCCAGAGGCAGACCAATCCATAAAACTATGATACGCAGCCATTGGAACTCCAATAAAGTTTACCAAATCATTGCCAGCGAAAGCCAAAGCAAGGCTGAAAGTACCTACAGCTATTACTATAATAAGAATGCTCTTTTTGAAAATCATCATAAAAAGTTGTGAAAAAATGGTCAAAACAACAAAGCTTACACCTATTATCATCCACGTATCGCCTTCAACGATGTCTTTAAAATCTCCATAAAAGGGAGTTCCTTTAAGACCTTTCATAAATATGAAATAACTTATAGCAGTCAAAGCCACACCTCCAAAGATGGCACCGAAATATTTCATTTTTTGTTCGGCATGGAATGTGAAAATAAGCCGCGAAATATATTGAACAACCATCCCGACAGAAAAAGCAACTCCTACAGAAATTACAATCCCAGAAATAATTTCTAGGGCTTTGTCGGTATTAATATATTTTGTGAGTGCTGAAATAGTTTCCGTATCAGAATGACCAATTTTTATCAACGCCATAATAACGGCCGCTCCCAAAAGCTCAAAAACAATGGATACCGTTGTGGATGTCGGCAGACCTATAGTGTTGAAGAAATCCAGTAACAAAATATCGGTGATCATTACTGCCATGAAAATGATCATTATTTCATCAAAGTAGAATTCTCCCGGGACAAAGATTCCTTTTCGTGCCACTTCCATCATTCCACTAGAAAAAACAGCTCCAATGAAAATTCCTAGGCTTGCAACTATCAAGATGGTTCTAAAGGATAGTACTTTGGAGCCTATGGCCGAGTTTAGAAAGTTTACGGCATCATTACTAACTCCAACTACCAAATCTGCAATGGCTAGTGCAGCAAGGGCGACAATCATCAATAAATAAATATTATCCATTTCTTTTTATTTAAACTGGTGCAAATTTCCCACTTAAAATAGGATTGTTTGTTACCAAATTGTTAACTGTATTGTTTTAAAAATCAATTTGTAAACGGCCTTGCAAAACGCTTGCGTTGCCTTTATCTTCTATATTAGCCCAAACATGGTTTATCATTATTCTGGTTACAGGGTTTAGGTACCAATTTAACCCCAAAGTAATGTCTGATTGTTGCCCGCCCAAAACATCTTTATTGGTAAGGTCTGAATTTGAATAGCGCAACGCAACTTCCCAAGCGCCTGCACCTTTGTCTTTTCCGCCGAAATTCTTTTTGGGTTTTACCCTGTCAAAGCCTTCATAAGAGCCTTTATATTTCTTGCTTTCACCAGTGATGTAATAGCTTAATTGGCCATAATAGCTTTTAAAGTTATATTTTTCAAAAGTAGCATTGGCAGTATTTTTCAGCGTTGCACTTAAATATTCTCCTTGTATTGAAAATGGACCACTAACAAAAACGGCTTCAAAATTTGCGAGATTTATATTGTCCACATTTTCAATGGTTTCTGTATTTATATATTTTAGTTCCAAATGTGCTTCGGGCCTTGAAGATACACTATAGGTCTTGCTTTCTGGTTTTCTATAGCTATATCCCAACCCTAGATGGAGTAGTTGTCTTTTTTCTGGATTTTGTATTGCCAATCCTGTAATTCTTCCCGTAAGGGCATATCCATCATCTGCGAGTATATCATTTCCAGTGTTGTCTGCCATCCTAAACGCGCCAGCTTGAGCAGAAAGGCGTTTTCCCAAAAAGTCATTGAAAACTAAAATACCATTATTGCGCTCTTGCGAAAAATCTATATTGAATGCACGCTCCATAAAAGTAATGTATTTACTGCTTGTCAAAGCATCAAGTCGGAATGGTTCCTTAATGTGGCCAATACGAATATTACCAACGGCAGGTATTTCTTCAAGGCCAATGTACATATCCTTAAAGGCAACATTACCACCTGCAAAATCAAATTGCAACTTGAATTGTACATTGCTATATACGGTTCCGGACATAAATAAGCGGGCGCGCCTAAATTCTGTACCACTCTTTGATAAAAGGGGCCCATAAGTATTATTTAATTCATCGTTTTGGAAAAAATAGGCGTGGTCCACCATAATGCGACCGCCAAATTTTAAAGAGAATTGCTTGTCTTGGCTTTCTAGTTTAAAGCCATTGTCCCATTTAAAAGAAAAAGGATTTGGTTTTTCGTTTTGTGAAAATACAGTTGTAATCACAAAAAATAGTACGCCAAAGAGTAAGCCTTTGTGTGTCATTAAAATCAGTTTTAGTTTTTGTCGCTGCAAAGGACTGATTTTAATATTACTTTAATGTTAAGCGAAGAAATAAAAAAAAGTATTTTTAGAATGAAAAAGG
Source organism: Aequorivita sp. (assembly GCA_020435865.1). Taxonomy (GTDB): domain Bacteria; phylum Bacteroidota; class Bacteroidia; order Flavobacteriales; family Flavobacteriaceae; genus Aequorivita. The sequence continues at coordinate 4,908 of JAGQYZ010000126.1, forward strand.
GCCGTACACGAATGTACAGCCCAATCTTAAAATCTAGTCGACAAAAACTAATTGATTTTAAATAATGCCTATTTTTATAGGCAAATACAAAGAAAATACTTCAACATTGTTTTTGTGTAAACTTTGCTTTACCAAATCATTAAATCATTTGTTGCGTTATATAAATTTATTTAAAATCCTTAAAATGAATTAATTATAGCTTTAATGTTAAGTTAACGTTACGAAATAGTTTCGTAAGGGTTAATTTTGTAAATTTGAATATTCCAAAAACTTAAAAGACGTACTTATGAAAAATATAATCTCAATTTTAGTAATCCTATTTATAACTTCTGCTTCTTTTTCACAGAGCAAAACGAAAAATACATACATCTTAAATGGTGATGTTGTAAAGGCAACCATATATCACGACAATGGAATGGTTGCCCAAACAGGTTTTTATAACAAAGAAAATAAACTTACTGGAGAATGGGTAAGTTATGATTTAAACGGAAACAAGACTGCTGTTGCACAATATAACAATGGTGAAAAAGTAGGTACTTGGTATTTTTTTACGGATAGAGGTATTAAAGAAGTTTCCTATATGGATGCCCGAGTTGCTAAAGTAGTAAATTGGAAATCTGACAATACACAGATTGTATCTAATTAAAAGCTAATTCTATTTATATAAAAAAACCCTGACTTAAAAAGTCAGGGTTTTTGGCTATACACTTAATTCAAACAAAAATTAAAAATTGATACTGTAACTTAAACTAATATCCTGCCCAGGGTTCCATTTAGAATATATTTGGTCTTCAGTACCATAGGACTGATAAACACTTTCAATAGCATTGTTCAAAATGTTATCGAACTTTAACGATAGTGTGGAGTTTCTATTCACCCCAAGTGTTTTTGAAATATTTAGTTTTACGTTGTGGTATGGTAAGGTATACACATCTGGAATATCTTCCGCCCCAACTATTTGTAATGTTTTTCCTTGCACGTTATAAAAAATTCCACCTTGTAATCCCATGTCTTTATTGTCATAGTTGAATCCAATATTTATTAGGTAAGGTGATTGCCCTTGTAACTGGCGGTTATCAGCAAGGGTTTCCCCTACACGTAAATTGTCTTGACGGTTTGCTCTTTCATCAGCACTGAACTGTTGCTGTGATTCAATGATTGAAACATTAGTACTGAAATTTAGGTCTTGCAAGCCAGAAATAAACCCAAGATTTTTTCGTATTTCTATTTCGCCTCCAAACACTTTTGCATCACCTAAATTAAGAGGTGTAAATTGGCCGGAAGCACCGCGAATGAAAGAAATTTCAATAGGATCCTTGAAAGATTTGTAAAAACCACTCAATGCGAAAAAGTCACCCTGATCTCCATATTTTTCAAAGCGAAGATCATAGTTGTCAATATAGGTAGGCTGTACGTTTATATTCCCTATAAAGAATGTACTATTTATAGGGTCAAAAATTTCTGCTAATGAAGCTTCTTTAAAAGATGGACGTGCAGTTGTTCTTGAATAGGACACCCTTATTTTTTTATTTGCATCTTCATTAAGGTCAAAAATTAAGTTTGCAGATGGAAAGAAATCGGATTTGTCAAGAATTTTTGCATTGTCAAAGCGGGTTCCATCTTGGCGCTGTCCTGTATAGATTAGATCATATTTTTCATAGCGAACTCCCAAAACCGTGTTGAACCAACTGGCTACTTTAAATTCTTCAGAAATATAACCAGCTGCCACAGAGGTGTTGGCTTTAAAGGAATCTGAAATTCCGGAATCCCTTCTTACAAAAACACCACTACCAGTTGCAGGGTCATAAATGTTTTGCGGTGCCAATATTTGGTTAGGATCACCTTCAAAGGTTGCACTCGCAACATTTAAAAGGGAAAAGGAATATTGCACTACGTTGAAATCTCTCTTTTTATAATTATAGGCACCTCCAAATTTTAGTTTGGCATCGCTACCAAAAAGGCTGTGTTTTCTGGTAAAATCCGCTTTTCCCGGAAGGCTTATTTCCTCAAGGGTTCTATAAATACGAATTGGTTCTCCAGATTCACTGGGCTCAATGGTATAGGTAGGTTCCCCACCATCAGGGCTTTCAGTAACTTTGAAAGGTGTTACCTTAAAATCTTTATCCTCCACTCTCGCATAAGAAGGTGAAAGTTTGTACTCTAAAGTCCAGCTGGCGTCCTCATTGGTGTTTTTACCATTAAAAAGTACATTGGAAATGGAGCGCTGTGTATATATCGAGTTGTCTTTCTTTATTTCGTTAACACTAATGATACGGTTGGATTGTTGAAATATGGAAGCTTCACTCTCTCCATTTTGAATGTGCAGCAGGTTCAATTTATATTTGGATCTTTCGGTTTTAAAAGAAATTCCCGCCAAACCGCTTAGCAATACATTATTATTTCCAAGTTGACCTTGCTGCAATCGGTCCACACGTAATTCGTTAATGGCAGGATCTGTATTCTTTCTGAATACCTGTCCGTCAATATAATCATCGTAATACTCCGTTTCGTTTTTGTAAGAAAGGGACGCCAAAAAGCCAAGTTGGTTTTTGCCCACATCATATTGATTTCCTCCAGTTGCTGAAAAACTATAGTCCATAAAACTTTGTTCTTTTTTAACAGCAAGGTTTGGATCAAACCTTTGTGTAAGTGTTCTTACCGTGGTGCCGCTCTGTTGTGGTAATGGAATTACTTGCGCCTCTGGGATGGGATTGTTGCGAAAACCGTCGTCAAAACCCAAAAAGTCCGTTTTGCTTTTTTCACCAGTTAGATAGTTGTCATTAAAGTGAAATGAGGAATTGTATCCCAACCCAAGTGATACACTATATTCTTCACGCGAAGGGATATCTTTGGTAACAATATCCACAACACCGCCCGTAAAATCTGCAGGTTGGTCCGCAGTTGATGATTTTGTAACTATTAAGTTTTCGAGAATTTTAGTAGGAAAAATGTCTAGTTGCAAGGTATTTCTATCTGGATCCAGCCCGGGAACATCCATTCCGTTTAGGATGGATTTGGTATATCTATCACCAAGACCTCGTACATAAACAAATTTACCATTTTGAACCGAAACTCCAGGAACATTGGTTACTGCGCTTGCAATATTGCTTGCCCCGGTTTTATTGATTGTTTCAAGAGAGAGGCCATCCATTAAACTAACCGAATTCTGTTGTATGCTTAATACAGCCGCAGCGGTGTTTTGCCGTGCTGTGGTCTTGATTACAACTTCATCCAATTGCCCTGCGCTTGCTTTTAAGGTAACATCTAGATTGGTCGTTTCGCCTTGTTTTACAACTACTTCTGCAATTTCTACGGTTTGGTAACCTACGAATGAAAAGCTCAATGTATACGTTCCTGGTTCTAATTTAAGATTATATTTTCCCTCAAAATCTGAGGTTGTTCCAGTTTGTGTTCCTTTCACAATAACATTTGCAAAAGGAAGCACATCGTTGTACTCGCCGTCAAGCACTTTTCCTGCAACAACTCCTTGTGAGAAGCCAGCTTGAACAAATAATCCAATTATTGCGAATAATAGTATTTTTTTCATCAAAAATGATTTTATATAAGAAATTGCCCGTTGCATTTTAACGAGCAATTTCTATTAAGAATAATATGTTATATTAAGTATTATAGGGCGCCTTTTGATTTTGCAAACGTCCAAGAAAAAACAGACAAGTCAGCTCCTCCACTTGTTCCTGAGGTAGACCAAGCTGCAGCTCTTTCAGTAAAGGTTGGATTAAGAATAATTGGATTTTCTCCTTCTCCGGTTTTTTCTACGAAAATTGAATTTGCAGTGGGAACGCCAGTTGGTAGGTTGATAACCCAGTTTTGGAAAACAATTTTGCCATCAAGAAAATTCTGTGCAACGGCATTGTTGTCAAGCTCAAGATCAGAGTCTGTTTTAAATCCAGTAGCATAAATGTTTTTAAATGTGCCTTCTGGCTTGTCTCTTAAATCTGCATATTCTCCGCCTTCTGTAACAGTATTACCAATTAAGGTAATTTTATCAAATACAAAACCACGTTGAAAAGAACCTTCTCCTCCGTCAATTTCCATTGCGTGATCTGAAATCTCTCCTTCTATTACTACAGAGTTAGAAACGGTACCGCCAAAAGCTTGGTCTACATCAAGTCCATCATCACCATGGCCCCATGTCAACAGGTTAGAAACGTTTACTTTTCCACCAAAAAACTCAACACCATCATCAAGATTCCCAATAATTTCAACGTTAGAAATTGTAGTTCCAGAACCTACACCACCTAAAGTAAGGCCGTTGATTTCATTTCCTTCGCCAATAGCTGTTCCACCGTGACGAATGGAAACATAATTAATGACACCAGAATTGTCTGCATCATCACTACCTCCATAAAGACCATCTGAATCACTCGCTGGAATTCCTTCTATTTGGCTTTCGCTTGCATTTCCCGCTACTGAAATTTTTGCTTTTCCTAAAACCAAAAGTCCACCCCAAAGAGCACGGTCATTTACGCCAAGGTTTGTTCCGAATTTTTGGCCTACGTTAATGTTATCTGCAACAGAAGTAAAAACAATAGGCTCGTCAGCAGTACCATTTGCCATTATTTTAGCTCCTCTAGCAATAATAAGTGTTGAGGCATTTGCACCAGAACCAGGCAATGCTTTAATAATTGTACCTTTGTCTATAGTTAATGTTGCACCGTTGGTAACGGATACACGACCACTAAGCTGCCAAATTACATCATTTGTCAATGTCATGTCTGACGTAATTTTTCCAGAAAGAGTTGTGTTTACTGGATCTGGCTCAACCGGGATAACATTATTGTCATCTTTGCTACAACTAAAAACTAACAGTAGTGATGTAAGCACAATCGAGGATAAAAAGATTTTTTTCATTGTTTTTGTTTTATGGATTTTTTGTTTTTTCAAGTGTTATTTTATTTACGGCAAAGATGACTCTCTTATGTCATGTCTATGTTAAAAGGAAGTTATCAATAAATGATTTTAGTGTTAGTTAAAGGTTAAGAAGAGAAGCCAAAAAATATTATTGCTTTCCATATTGAAAATGGTATCTTGCTTTCCAAATTTTCACAATTATGATGCAATGGGAACAGTTGCTCTCGCTTCGTAAGCAAGGCGATAAAAATAAACGCCTGCGAATAGAAGAAAATGAAACTCGCTTGGGTTTTGAGGTTGATTATGACCGTGTTATATTTTCGTCGGCTTTTCGCAGTTTGCAGGATAAAACCCAGGTTATTCCACTATCAAAAACATCTTTTGTCCATACGCGATTGACTCATAGTTTGGAAGTTTCTGTGGTTGGTCGATCTCTGGGAAGAATTGTGGGAAAGGAAATTTTAAAAAAACACCCGCAATTGCAAAATGTGTATGGCTATCAATTCAACGATTTTGGAGCTATTGTGGCTGCAGCTGCTTTAGCACACGATATTGGCAATCCACCCTTTGGGCATAGTGGTGAAAAAGCGATTGGCGATTATTTTTTAAATGGAAATGGTAAGCGGTTTAAAAATCAACTCACAGAAAAGGAATATCAAGATTTAGTAGATTTTGAAGGGAATGCCAACGGTTTCAAAATTTTGACCGAATCTAAAAACGGCGTTGAAGGAGGTCTTCGATTAACATATGCAACTTTAGGCGCATTTATGAAATACCCAAAACAATCCCTTCCCAAGAAGCCCACAACTCACGTTGCCGATAAAAAATTTGGCGTTTTTCAAAATGAAACAGATTTTTTCAATGAAGTGGTTTCGGAACTTGGTCTTTTAACCAGAAACAATAGTGGTTATTCACGCCATCCACTAACATTTCTCGTGGAAGCCGCTGATGATATTTGCTATACCATAATAGATTTTGAAGACGGCATCAATCTCGGGTTAATTGAAGAAGAAATAGCACTGGAATATTTGATCAATTTGGTTAAGAATAATTTAAAAAAGGATGTGTATTCCAAATTGAAAACTTCTCAGGATAGATTGGCTTATTTGCGCTCGCTTGCCATAAACACTTTAATTGCCGAAGCTGCAACTATATTTATTGAGAACGAAGAAGCTATATTGAAAGGAGCTTTTTCTGAAGCTTTGCTTGATAGAAGCCAATACAAAGCCCAAATTGCAGACATCATTAAAATAAGTGTTGAAAAAGTGTACCAAAGCACTGAAGTGATGGAAAAGGAAATTGCTGGTTATACAATTTTGTCAACTCTGCTTGAAGTATTTACTACGGCTTTTGAAAACCAATATCTTGGAAAGACACGTCAGTATGATAAACTATTGTTGAAAATGTTTGGTAGTGATCTTTCACAAAAACCCAATTCAGCTTATGAATATATAATGGAGTGCTGCAGTTTTATTTCCAGACTTACTGATGGGAACGCACTTCAGATTTTTCAGAAAGTAAAAGGGAATCTATAAAATCACTTCATCTGAGTGTTAAATATTGATTTTCAGATTGTAGAGCCATGTTTTTATGATAATTTTAGAATTGCATTTTTCAGAAATTTGCTTCCTATAATATTTTAACTAAACCTAATTCACATGAAAAAAATACTCTACTTTCTATTTCTTTTGGCTGTCAATCTTTCTTTTGCACAAGATTTTTCTTCTGCAGTAAAAACGTATCTACAAAATAATCGATCACAATTTGGATTGCAACCTCAGGATATCTCTGACGTTAGTATTGCTTCACAGAGCTTTTCCAAGAGCCTGAAAGCAAATACTGTTTATGTTGAACAGAACTATCAGGGCATTAAAGTGTTCAACGCTACCTCGCCTTTTATTATTCAGGATGGTTCAGTTACCTTAGCGAAAGTTTCTTTTGTTCAAAATATAGCTTCAAAAGTGAATGCCACTTCACCAGGATTAGCTCCAAATATGGCAATAGTAAAGGCAGCTGCTGCGCTGGGATTGGAAACTCCTTCCAATCTAAATTTACTTGAAACAGGGATGGACAATTCCTATATTTTTTCTAAAGGGAATATTTCTTTGGAAAACATTCCGGTACAATTGGTATATCAAAAAATGGAAGGCGCTAATATCCTGCGACTAGCCTGGGATGTGAGTATTTATTTGTTGAATGCAGACCATTATTACGATGTTCGTATAGATGCAATTACCGGAGATTTATTGGAAACTATGGATTGGGTTTCACAATGTGAAATGCCCAGTTTTTCCGTAAATCGAAATACTAACAAAAAAAATGATGAAAATGTGTTGTTTGAAAACAGCATTCCTGAATATACAAGTACACTCGTGGATGCTCAATATAGAGTTTTTGCCTTACCGCTGAGAAATCCTAATGACGGACCAGATACATTGGTGATCACTCCTGAAGATGCTACAGCCTCTCCGTTTGGATGGCATGATACTAATGGCACTACAGGTGCAGAATTTACAATTACAAGAGGAAATAATGCATATTCATATTTGGATTTATGTAATACAAATTCAGGAAACTCACCAGATGGTGGCGCTTCATTAAATTTTGATTTCCCTTTTAATTTACCTCAATCTCCTGCTAATTTTAGAGATGCATCAGCAGTGAATTTGTTTTATTTGAATAATATCATTCACGATGTAATGTATCAATATGGTTTTGATGAAGCCAGTGGGAACTTTCAGGAAAACAATTATGGGAATGGAGGATTAGGTAGTGACTCTGTAAATGCTGAAGCACAGGATGGTGGTGGCACCAATAACGCAAATTTTGGCACACCACCAGACGGAGGTAACCCGAGAATGCAAATGTATATTTGGACAAGCGGTGCTGGAGGTCCCATTGCTGATATTTTTTCAATTAATGGTGGCCCATTGGCAGGTGTCTATAGTGGTGTGCCTGCAAATTTCGGCGGCGGTATTCCACTGAACCTTACTGGAGATTTAGCTTTAATAGAAGATGATGATTCAGGGCCTTCTTCCGATCCAAACGACGGTTGTGACAATATTACGAATGGTGGTTCCTTAAATGGAAAAATTGTAGTTATCAGAAGAGGTGAATGCGAATTTGGATTTAAAGTATTGGCTGCTGAAAATAATGGTGCCGTTGCTGTAATTATTGTAAACAATGTAGCAGGTGATCCACCGCTTATGGGTGGTGGAGTAGTCGGTTGTCAAGTAACCATTCCAGCATTTGCAATTTCTGATGTTGATGGAGAGCCCATAATCACGCAACTAGGTTCTGGATCTGTCAACGGAACCATTAATGGAACAAATGTCCCATTAAGTCTTGACGGGGATCTTGATACAGAAATTGTTACTCATGAATATGGCCACGGAATTTCAAATCGACTTACTGGCGGGCCTAGTAATACAAGTTGCTTGCAGAACGAAGAGCAAATGGGTGAGGGCTGGAGTGATTTCTTCGCTTTGGTTATGACCATTTACAGTGGTGATCAAGGATCAGGTGTTAGACCTATGGCTTCATACGCTTCTGGTGACTCAAACGGTATCAGAACATATCCATATAGTACTAATTTTGCAGTAAACCCTCATACCTATGATGATATTAAAACAGAAGTTGCCCCCCACGGTGTGGGCTCAGTATGGACGGCCATGTTGTGGGAAATGACCTGGGATCTAATAGGGGAATATGGTTTTGACCCAGACATTTATAATGGTACAGGAGGTAATAATATAGCCTTACAATTAGTAATAGATGGATTGAAACTACAACCCTGTAGTCCGGGATTTGTTGACGGTAGGGATGCTATTCTTGAAGCAGACGAATTAGCTAATGGTGGTGCAAACCGATGCCTAATCTGGCGTGCCTTTGCAAGAAGAGGATTGGGGCTTAGTGCCAATCAAGGTAGTTCAAATAGTAAATCAGACGGTACTGAGGCTTTTGATGTTCCAGTAGATTGCCAATTGGGCGTTAATGATGCTGGTAGTATCAATAATTTTATTATCTATCCAAACCCATCAAACGGGCAGATAAATATCTATTCCAGATTTGATGTGGGCAACACAACCATATCCATTTTTGATTTAAACGGAAGAAAGGTATTTACTCAGCAGGTGGAACTCCATGATACCACAAATATAAACGCAAGTGGTCTAAATACAGGGGTTTATTTAATAAAAGTAGAAAGTGCGGATCGTACACAAACTTCCAAAATGATTATCAACTAAGCCTAACAAAGTTTTTGATTTTATAAAGAGACCTTTAAAAAGGTCTCTTTATAATTTAAATGGAAAAGGGATTTGATTGTTTTTCCAAAAAATGATTGTGTTTTGCGAATGGAAATTGCAGAAATAGATATTTGTAGACAAAACTGAACATTGCTGCCAAAAATGTTAAAAATTGAATTAAAATAGGGTATATCGCCAATTTTATGATATTTTTAGCAATTCTATTTTTGGAAATTATAAATCAACATTTTCTTGATCAATCATTTCTGATCATATTCACTTAAATATTTAATTTTTATCTTATGAAAAAAGTTCTTTACTTACTTATCATTTTTACTGTAAATATCTCCTTTGCTCAGGATTACAGTAGTTTGATAAAAACGTACCTTCAACAAAACCGAGCACAATATTCGCTTCAACAGCAGGATATTTCGGGCATTACTATTGCTTCACAGAGTTCCTCAAAAGGGATGCATGTTCAAAATGTATATGTGGAACAGCGCCACCAAGGCATTAAATTGTTCAATTCTACTTCTACTTTTGTTATTAAAGAAGGGGCGGTATATAGTGCTAAGCTTTCCTTTACACCGAATGCTGCTGCAAAAGTAAATAGCACTTCGCCATCTATTTCTGCAGTAAGTGCAATATCAAAAGCAGCTAATTGGCTTGGATTGGAAAATCCTTCAAATCTCAATTTGTTGGAAACAGTCTCAGATCACAGCTATATTTTTTCAAATGGTAATATTTCATTGGAAAACATTCCAGTAGAACTTGTTTATCAAAAAATGAATGAAACAGGTGTTTTAAAACTTGCTTGGGATTTAAGTATATACCTTTCAGATGCTTCACATTATTACAGTGTTCGTATTGACGCCCTTACTGGTGAGTTATTGGACACAAACGATTGGGTAGTGAGTTGTAACTTTGAGGGTTCACATTCCCACTCCAATTCTGGCAGTGTGCTTTTTTCAAAAAATAAAGTAACCAATTCAAGCCGTATGCTTGGCGATGGGGCTTCATATCGTGTTTTTCCTTTGCCGCTGATTGCTCCTAATGATGGAGAGGACCAAATAGTTTCTGACCCTTCTGATCCAACAGCTTCTCCTTTTGGATGGCACGATTGGGATGGTGTTGCAGGTCCGGAGTTTACTGTTACAAAAGGGAACAATGCTTGGGCAAATGAAGACCAAAACGGAAATAATGGAAATGGAGCAACTGCAGAGGGAGGTCCAACACTTACTTTTGATTTCCCTTTTAACCTTCCTCAGGCCCCTGCAAGCTTTTTGGATGGTGCAATTACCAATTTGTTCTACATGAACAATATGATGCATGACATTATGTATCATTATGGTTTTGATGAGGAAAGTGGAAACTTTCAAAAAAATAATTATGGCAATCCTGGTAGTGGAAATGACTTTGTTGTTGCCGATGCTCAAGATGGTAGTGGCTCGAACAATGCTAACTTTGGAACACCACCAGATGGTAGTACACCAAGAATGCAAATGTATCTTTGGAGTGCCCCTGGCCAGGTATTAGGAACTTTTCTAACCGTTAACAATGGTCCTTTGGCTGGTGCTTATTATGGTGCCGAATCCAATTTTTCACCACCACCACCAGTTTCTCCTATAACTGCAGACCTTGTAGTAATAGAGGATAATGCTGGCGACCCAAACGATGGTTGTGAAACTATAACCAATGGAGGTGACTTGAACGGTAAAATTGTGTTAATCAGAAATGGAAGTTGTGCTTATAACGCAAAAACACTTGCCGCACAAAATGCGGGAGCTTTAGCTGTTATAATTGTTAATGACATTCCTGCGGATCCTATTGCAATGGGAGGAAGTGGTTCTGGCATAACTATACCAGCCATTATGATATATCAATCAGACGGAGAGGCATTGATTACTTCGCTTTTAAATGGAGACACCATCAATGCAACATTAAAAGATGACGGTTCTGGAAATGATCCTTTCCAAAGAGATGGTGATTTAGACAATGTGGTAATCGCGCACGAGTACACACACGGAATTTCTAACCGTTTGACAGGAGGTCCTAGTCAAGCTAACTGTCTTCAAAATGACGAACAAATGGGTGAGGGTTGGAGTGATTATTTTGCATTGATGGTAACAATGAAGCCTGGGGACACTAGAAACGATTACCGTGGAATAGGTACCTATGTTGAAGGACAAGGAATAGGAGGAAGAGGTTTAAGAACCAAATATTACACCACAGACATGTTAGTAAATAATTTTACATACAATTCCATTAAATTCCAATCAATTCCACACGGAGTGGGCTCCGTTTGGACAACCATGCTTTGGGACTTAACTTGGGACCTAATTGACCGATATGGTTTTGATCCTGATATTAAAAATGGTTCTGGTGGTAATAATATAGCACTTCAGCTTGTAATGGATGGAATGAAACTTCAGCCTTGTAGCCCAGGATTTGTAGATGGACGGGATGCTATTTTAGAAGCCGACCAACTTCGTTATGGTGGCGTTAACAGATGTCTTATCTGGCGTGCTTTTGCTAGGAGAGGTCTTGGAGAAAACGCACTTCAAGGAAGTAGTAGCAGCAGATCTGATGGAACAGAGAATTTTGATATTCCAGCAGGATGTGAGTTAGGTATTTCTGATAATGGGGCTAATGATAACAATTTCATAGTTTATCCAAATCCATCAAATGGAGAACTTAGCATTAAATCCCGAGTTGATGTTGGAGAAGCTACAATCTCTATTTTTGATATGAATGGTAGAAAAGTGTTTAATCAAACAATTGAACTTCATCAAAGCACCACTATTAATGCCTCTGGGCTTTCCTCAGGTATTTACTTGATGCAGATTGATAGTGCGGACCGTTCACAAACAACTAAATTGATAATCAACTAGGATTAGAAGTTATATTTGATACTAAAAAGAGGCTCTTTTGAGCCTCTTTTTTTATAAGTTTTTTTGAATAATTTGATTTATTTTTTCTGAAGAAATGCCTGCAATTTCCTGCAATTCTGAAATGGTGCCGTGTTCAAGAAAAACATCTGGAATACCTATAATTTCAATTTTGTTTTTATAACCTTTTGAAGCTGCGAAAGTGCCTATTGAAGTTCCCAGGCCACCAATAGCTGACCCGTCTTCAACCGTAATAATTGTTTCGTATTTTTTGAAAACTTGATGCAGGAGCATTTCATCCAAAGGCTTTAAGAAACGCATATCAACCAAACCAATTTTTTCTTGTTGCATAGCCGATAGCATTTCAATGGCTTCCTTTGCATTATCCGCTATTGTTCCAATAGTTAAGACAACTATTTCACTTCCTTCTTTTATAACCTCAGCTTTTCCAATTTTAATCTTGCTAAAAGGTTTTTGCCATTCCAAAATCTTTCCCCTACCTCGCGGATAACGGATGAAGATAGGTAATGTCAATCCTTGCTGGGCCGTGAACATAATATTTCGAAGTTCCATTTCGTTGCGAGGTGCAAAAATAATTAGGTTTGGAATACAGTTTAAAAAGGCCAAGTCAAAAGCACCATGGTGTGTTGGACCATCCTCACCAACAATTCCAGCGCGGTCCAAACAGAAGATTACTGGTATTTTTTGCAAACAAACATCGTGTATCACTTGGTCATAAGCTCGCTGCAAAAAAGTGGAATAAATATTACAGAAAACCGTAAGTTCTTGCGCTGCCAAACCTGCTGCAAATGTTACCGCATGTTGTTCTGCAATACCCACGTCAAAAGCTCTTTCGGGATAAATATCCATCATAAACTTTAAGGAACTTCCTGTAGGCATTGCGGGGGTTATACCTATGATTCTTTCATTTTTTGAAGCAAGTTCAACCAGCGTTTTCCCAAATACATCCTGAAATTTTGCTGGCTGAACATTATTGCTTTTTGGAGCCAAATCGCCAGTAAGAGCATCAAATTTTCCGGGAGCGTGATATGTTACTTGGTTTTCTTCGGCTTGTCGTAATCCCTTGCCTTTTGTTGTAATAACATGAAGTACTTTCGGCCCTGGAACTTTTTTAAGCCGTTCCAATTCTGAAATTACTAGGGTTAAATTATGACCGTCGATTGGCCCAGAATAATTAAAGTTTAATGCTTCAAAAATATTGTCAGCTTCCTTAGCCCCATCAAGTTTTACCTTGGTAAAATAATTTTTTAATGCACCCACGCTTGGGTCGATGCCGATTGCATTATCGTTCAGGATAACCAAAAGGTTTGTGTCTGTAACACCAGCGTGATTCAAGGCTTCAAAGGCCATTCCGCTGGCGATGGAGGCATCACCCACCACGGCTATGTGCTGCTTATCAGTTCCACCTTTAAGTTTTGAAGCAATCGCCATTCCCAGTGCTGCCGAAATCGCAGTACTACTATGGCCAACGCCAAAAGTGTCATATATGCTTTCACTTCTCTTAGGAAAACCACTAATTCCTCCAAGCTGTCTGTTGGTGTGAAAAATTTCTTTTCTTCCCGTTATTATTTTATGCCCGTATGCTTGGTGACCCACATCCCAAACTAAAATATCATTTGGCGTGTTGAATACATAGTGAAGTGCAATGGTAAGCTCAACTACGCCAAGGCTAGCGCCCAAATGACCCTCTTTGGTTGCAACAATATTTATAATAAATTCACGAAGTTCTTGTGCCAATTTAGGCAAACTTTCCTTTGGGATTTTCCGAAGGTCTTCGGGAAATTTTATAGTATTTAAAATATTTTCTAGCACCATGCAAAGATACAGTTATTGCGAATTTGTTAATTGGTGAATTCGTTAATTTGTTAATTCGTAATTTCGTGTTTGAAACTGTCACCCTGAGCGGAGTCGAAGGGTTTAAATTTAAAAACTTGAGCTTAATCAATCCTTACGACGACACCTATTTTATGAAACGCGCTCTGCAAGAAGCTAAAGCTGCTTATGAAAAGGGAGAAATTCCAATAGGTGCAATAATCGTGGTTAATAATCAGATTATTGCCCGAGCGCACAATTTAACCGAAACATTGAATGATGTTACAGCACACGCCGAAATGCAGGCCATTACTGCTGCTGCAAATTACCTTGGTGGGAAATATTTAATTGATTGCACGCTCTATGTAACCATTGAGCCCTGCCAAATGTGTGCAGGAGCTTTGTTTTGGAGCCAAATTTCAAAAATAGTTTTCGGCGCTAGAGATGAACAACGGGGCTGTATTTCTTTAAACACGAAATTACATCCCAAAACTGTTATGATGGGCGGAGTGATGGCAACTGAAGCTTCAAAATTGTTGAAACAGTTTTTTATCCAGAAAAGAAATTTGAACTAAAAAGAAAAGCCTTTCAAAAATGAAAGGCTTTTAAAATCCGTAACATATATCTTTTAGTCGTGGATTACGCGAACTTGGGCCGCAACACGTCCTTTTCTTCCTTCTTCTTCAACATATTCTACTTTGTCACCTTCGTTTAGGGCTTCGCCGTTTAAACCGGTTACGTGTACAAAAATGTCTTTTCCAGTTTCATCATTTGTGATAAAACCAAAACCTTTAGATTCGTTAAAAAACTTTACTGTTCCTTCCATTGTAAATAAAAAATAAATTAATACTAAGACTGCAAATGTATAATAATTATGATTTCATGTGTTAAAGAAATCAAAAATTTTTATATATCACCAGTTGCTATATTTTTTTATCTTTTTGGTAATCCTGCATTTTTTCAATGTTTTCCTTGTTAAGCATATAATCTTTTACGCTTCTGTCTTTCCATCTATGATAAATGAAAAGAGGCATTAAAACAAAAAATCCAGCCATTAGAGCAAGTCCAATAATTAAATCTCCAGTTGCCTGGTCTTCTGGTTTTATAAAAAAACCAATGCCCAAGGCTATGAGAATTGAAACAAACAGTATGGTCAAAAAATATTTCATCGTATTTTATTTTTACTCACTACTGAATTATTTTCCCGAAAAATCAATCAATTTTCTTCGATATGCCGTGAGCAGTTTAGATTTTGAAACGAAACCGTAATACTCACCATCTTTGATTACTGGAAGATTCCAAGCACCAGTATCTTGAAATTTTTTCATCACATCGGTCAT
>JAGQYZ010000127.1 GCA_020435865.1 Aequorivita sp.
ACTTATTGGTTCTAAGCCAATTATTTTGTTTTTATTAATTTCAAGGTCTCCGCTCGTTTTATTTTTCCTGTTTCAGTATATATAAAACTTGATACTGAGTCTATTTTTTTAGGCTTTTCATACCCTGAAAGCGTTTGAAAAACTTCTGAAAAATCTTCCAGTTGCAATTGCTTTTTACTCTCGATTATCAAAATAACTCGCTCGCCCAAAGCCTCATCAATTTCTGAAGCGATAAAAAATGGCTGGTTTATATAAATTGAAAGTTTTTCCTCAACCGCTTCAGGATGCACTTTTACACCTCCCGTGTTTATTACGTTGTCAATCCTTCCCAAAAATTTGAAGGAAGTTGGTGAAATCAATTCCACAACATCATTTGTAGCAACGTTTTGTTTTGAAATTTCTGGAGCGTGAATTTGCAGGCAATTATTCTCGTTCAGTGAAAAATTCACTTTTGGAAGCGCAGAAAATACTAATGCTTTTTCCTTTCCATTTATTGGGCGAACTGCAATATGGCTTATGGTTTCTGTCATTCCATATGTTGCAAATACCCGAGTGCTTATTTTTTGTAATTGTTGCTCCAATTCTGAGGGTAAAGCTCCGCCACCAACGATAAGTTTTTTCACTTTGTGCAAATCTGCCAAAGAATGAAAAACCTGATATGGAACCATTGCAGAAAAGTCGAAAATAGTTTCAGTATCAGCCAGTGGATTCTTTTCGGGTGCAGTTGTATATAAATCCCAACCCGCTATCATTGCGCGAACCAACATCATTTTTCCAGCAATGTATTCCGAAGGAAGGCAAAGCAATGCTTTTGTATTTTCGTTTAAATCAAAAAAGGTTATGGTAGCAATTGCACTATTAAAAACGTAAATTTTCTGAAGTTTTATTTCCTTTGGAATTCCAGTGGAGCCGGAAGTTTTTACAATTATGTATTCATTATCATCCAGCCATTCCAAAATAAATTTTCCGATAGTCTTTTCATCATCCTTTCCTTTTTCAACAAATTGTTTTGCGTGAATTTTTAAATCTTCCGCAGAAGAAAATGCTTCACCATTCAATTTGAAATTGGGATGCAAAAATGATTTCACTATTCAATATGATTTGAATTCGGTGTACTTTCTTCGCTAATAACAATTGGTTCCTCTACTTTTCCAAAAAGCTTTCCTTTCCAATCGTGCCATTTATAACGATATGCCATTATAAGAAGGAAAATAGGATACAAAATAAACACAGGCGCAATTACATCAATACCAGTAGAAGGTTCTGAAACATCTTTTAAAATGGAGTTCGTTTGAAATGCGGTCCAATCTGCAGTTACCAAAAGTGCTGTAACCAAATTATTTCCGGCGTGTAAGCCCAACGCTAGTTCCATTCCTTCATCCATCAAAGTTGTTATTCCCCAAAGGAAGCCTGTGCCAATATAAAATATCATTATTATTTTTCCTAGTTTATCAACTTCAGGGTTTGCCAAATGGAGCAATCCAAAAACTACGGAAGTAACAATCAACGGCAACCATCTATTTTTCGCTAAAACACCTATTCCCTGCATTAAATAACCACGAAATACATATTCTTCAAAACTAGTTTGCAACGGAATCATAATTAAAGCAATTACCAAAAGAATGATAAAAGGAACTAAATCAAACTGCAAAACATAATTATCAGGATTGTTATAATAATCTAAGCCGGTAACAATAAATGTTGTTATCGTTATAAGTCCAAAACCAAAAAAGAAGCGTCCCCAATCGATTTTTTTTCGTGAAGTAGTAAGTTGAACAAAAGATTGCTTGTGAAGATATTTCACCACAAGATAAATAGCCAATAGGCCTACTGCAAAGCTAAGTAACATCAAAAATAGGGTGAGATTTGAATCCAAAACGCCCATCATTACATTTGGATCTTGAATGGATTCAATATTGCCGCCATCGCTCATTACTTTAAACATGACGGCAATTAATAACGGAATGGTTCCTATTTGACTGGCAAGAAAAATAATGATGAAACCTACCAAATAGCGCCACCATTCGTGTAGGGATTTAAAGGCTTGCTGAATGTACATTCTTATTAATTATTGATTAGTGAAAATAGTTTTTTATTTGATAGTTTCAATATTGAAATTCCAAGCAGTATTTGAATTATACTTTAATTTTCCGTTTGAAACTTCCAGCGGACTTTCAATATTATTGGTGTAAAGGCTGCCCGTTCCCAAACCTTGCGGCAATTTACTGTTTTTTGTGAAGGTATATTGCGAAATAGCGTTTAATCCTATATTGCTTTCCAGCGCTGAAGTTATCCACCAACCTGCGCCTTGTTTTTCTGCAAGATTTATCCAACGATCGCTTCCTTGGAAACCGCCGATTAATGATGGTTTTAGAATTATAAATTGTGGTTTTATGATATCTAGCATTTTTTCTTTTTCTTCTTCTGAAAAAATACCGATCAATTCTTCATCCAATGCAATTGGAAGTGGAGTTTCTTCGCAAAGCCTTGCCATTTCTTGCCATTGGCCTTGTTTTATAGGTTGTTCAATGGAATGTAAATCCAAATCTGAAAGCACTTTCAGTTTTTCTAAAGCTTCATTTTTTGAAAATGCGCCGTTTACGTCTACCCGCAATTCCACTTCTTGAGCAGAAAATTCCTTTCTAATGGATTTCAAAAGTTCCATTTCAGTCTTGAAGTCTATGGCGCCAATTTTCATTTTAATACAAGTGAAACCTTGCTTTAGTTTTATTGAAATCTGATCTTTCATAAAGTTTTTATCGCCCATCCAAACCAATCCGTTGATTGGAATTACAGCTTCGCCACGCGTAAATTCCGAAGGAAATAATTCAAAGGGATTTTTTGAATGCAACGATTTAAAAGCAGTTTCAACACCAAAT
Source organism: Aequorivita sp. (assembly GCA_020435865.1). GTDB lineage: Bacteria > Bacteroidota > Bacteroidia > Flavobacteriales > Flavobacteriaceae > Aequorivita. Next base: position 2,880 of record JAGQYZ010000127.1, read on the forward strand.
TGAATGGAAGGGAACTCTTGTAATGCTTCGTATAAATTTTCTTCGTTTAAACCCAAAGCAATATTTTCGCAAACACCTTCTAATTCATTTTCGTAATCTGGTCGGTCATCAATACTTAAACCTCGAAGAAGTCCGCACTCTCCTACCCCAAATCTTTCTTCGGTTTTTAGAACAAGAAAATAGGTTTCTTTTGTTTTCAATACACCACGGGAAGTGCCGCTTGGCATTTTGAAGTTTAGGATGTGTTTTTTGTAGGAAGCTGTACGCATTGAAAAACCCTTCGACTGCACTTAGGGTGAAGTTTGATTTATAATTCGATTGATTCGCCAATTTCAAGCAACATCAAATCTTTATTGGCATCATAAAACTTACGCTTTGCTTCTTCGTGGTCAATTTCAATATATCCGAAAGTGTCATAATGTACACCCAAAACCTTGTCGCATTGCACAAAATCGCTGGCAATAATTGCGTCGTCTATTCCCATGGTGAAATTATCGCCAATGGGAAGTATTGCCAAATCCAACTTTGTATGCATCGGGATGAGTTTCATATCCATCAGTAATGCAGTATCACCGGCAATGTAAATGTTTTTGTGTTCTCCTTCAATAACAAAACCGCCAGGTTGGCCGCCGTAACTGCCGTCTGGAAAAGAGCTAGTGTGTATTGCGTTTACAAATTTCACTTTCCCAAACTCAAACTTCCAGCTCCCGCCATGGTTCATTGGGTGCACTTCAATGCCTTTTGCTTCGTAATGCATTGCAATTTCATAATTGCTTACAATTATGGCGCCCGTATTTTTAGCTATTTTCTCAGCATCAAGCGTGTGATCGTTGTGGGCGTGAGTCAGCAGAATATAATCAGCCTTTAGATTTTTAATGTCAATTTTGTCTTTTGAAAGTGGGTTTCCCGAAATAAAAGGATCCACCAAAATGTGTTTTCCTTTTATTTCAATCGCCAAAGAGTTTTGTCCGTAGAATGTAATTTTCATAAAACTATTTTTTTATCACATAAAGATACTAAACAAGACCGCAAACAAAAAAGTGCTTAGTGCGACCTTTTTCAGTTCGCCATCAAGCAACATAGGAACTGTATTTTTAAAGACTGTTTTAAGGTTTACTAGGAAAGGAACAAAAGCGATTAAATATACAAACTGTAGTGGTTCCCGATAATTTATTATTGTATAAATTACTGCACAAAGCATTCCAAAAAGCAAAAGAAAAGTGTGATATTTTTTTGCTCTTTTACTTCCCAACTTTACAACTAATGTATTTTTATTCGCTTCGGCATCGTTTTCTATATCGCGCATATTGTTCAAATTAAGAACCGCTGTACTGAAACAGCCAATAGAGAAAGCGGGTAACAACAATTGAAAATTTAGATTGTGGGTGAACAAATAATAGCTTCCTAAAACGCTCAGTAATCCAAAAAACAAAAACACGAAAACATCGCCTAAGCCAGAATAGCCATAGGCTTTTTTACCAACGGTATATTTTACCGCAGCGATAATGGAAAGTATTGTTAAGTTGAAAAATACAAATGAAATGATAAAATTTTCATTCCTAAAAGCCATAAAAATTAAAATCGTTGCCAAAAAGAAAGTAATTATTCCTGTAATAATCATCCCGACTTTCATCTGTTTGGGTGAAATAATCCCCGAAGCTACCATGCGTCTTTCTCCCTGTCTATTGGCATCGGTACCGCGGACACCATCACCGTAATCGTTTGCGAAATTTGATAAAACTTGGAAACCGATAGTAACAGCTATGGCCAGCCAGAAAATAGGTGATTCAATTACAGATGTATAAGGAAAACAAACTAACCCATTAAACTCTGATTCGCTTTGTTTCACTAAAAGATTTAAATTTTCTGTTATCCCAGCGCTTGCGCCAACAATAATACCCGAAACCGAAAGCGGCAATGTTCGCAGTCTTGCAGCAGCCAACCAAGCTTTAATTTTTGTCATTCACCTTTTTTTGAATCACAAAAATACATTATAAAAGTAAAAACCGCTTCTTTAATAGAAGCGGTTTTAAAGGCTAACAATTCAACATTAAAAAAATAAACAACTATTTAACAATCAATTTTTGTGAAATTCCTTGTGCATTTTTAACAATATAGGTTCCTGGGGCACAAACAGATATATCCAAAGAAGCCGAATCTTTTTGACCAACAACAGAACGACCGAGCATATCAAAAACTTCGTAAGAATCTGGCTTGCTGAAGAATACCATACCTTGGGCAGGATTTGGGTAAATCTTAAAGGTAGTAGCAGTCAATTCATTTTCAGGCACAGACAAAACATTATCTAATGAATAGATACTCAAAGTAGCACTAACTTCATTTGAAAGAATAACAAGTGCTTTTCCGGTAGGACTATCTGCTGCATCCACATAAACGACACCTTCCGGACCTAAGTCACCGCTTTCGGGCTCACCGGGCACAGTTCCACGGCTATTAACATACTGAAGATATACAGGATTCACTGGATCAGTAATATTATAAACCATCATACCACCTATTCGCTCTAAAAGTACAAAAGCATAAAATTGATCACCTATTTGCTTAACAATTATTCCTTCAGGCTCCGGTCCTTTATTATCACTTCTGTTTTTGAAATTATTGTTATCATTGCTGGCATTAAAGATTCCACCCAAGTTTGGATCGGCTGCGGTAATTACTTCAAAATCATTTCCACTATCGTAAACCAAATTACCTGTAGCCGCTTCAAAAATACTGAAGGAACGCCCACCAAACACATGAATTTCTTCATATAGCCCATCGTTGTTCTCATCACCAGAAGCAGCAGTAACATTGATATCACCAAGGTTTGTCTCCAAACCTAGAATGTCAATGTTCGAAAATACATTTGGATCCAAAATATAATCTGAATCTCCTAACTTTTTCTCTTCTGCGTAACCTGAATAATCTCTGGCATCTCCTTCATTTGCAGTAACAATATAATCTACACCGTTCACTGAATAGAATGAAACAGCATCTGGCATATACAATCCTTTGATAGGCCAAGAGGCATTGAAGATAAAATCTGTTTCATCTGATGTATCAAGTGAATTCTGGGGAAGGCTATGGTCCTTTTTTCCAAAGGAAATAATATCTGTGATTTCCAAAGCAGAAAGGTCTATGACTGCATAAGCATTATTCTCTTGAAGCGTTACGTATGCCATCTGAGAATCATCGGAAACAGTTATGTACTCAGGCTCCAAATCTTGCGATACGGAAGCTCCTGGCCCAAAAATTCGAACGCCAGCTGCTTTAAGTGCTGCTTCTTGCGAATCAAATGCATTGAAATTAAGCATTGTTACATCAGCTTGTGTTATTGCGCCCAAACCAGCAGTAACATCTATCACAGAAACCGAACCCTCGGGGTCAACCGTGTAATCGTTGCTTGGTTGTCCCTCATTGGCAACCAAAAGTTTTGTTCCATCAGGTGAAAATGTAAGCATATCTGGTAAAGAACCTACCTCTAAAACCATTGAATTGTTTCCATCGGTATCTGCCAAAACCACAAAACCGTTATCTAAAGGATCATTTGCTGATATAGCTGCGGCTACAATACCATTGCTTACGGCAACACTTTGAACAGAGCTACCAAACGCAGTGATATCTACAGTTGCTAAAGAGGTAATGTTTTCAGGATCTGAAAAATCCAACACCTCAATAGCGCCTACTGTAGTTACAAACAAACGTTGTGTTGCGGAGTCATACGCGGTGATTTCGGCAGTTCCGCCAGCATCAACCAAGTAACTCGTTAGGTAATTTACGTCGAGTTCGCTTGCATTACCAGTAGGTACTAATGTATCATCATCCAGAATATATACTGAAAATAGATTTGTATTCCCAATAACAACACTCGAAGGGTTTGTTAGTGAAAGCACGAAGAACAAATCACTTCCATCCTCTGTATTATTTATTATAGGAATAGCAATAGATTGTGAAGACGTACTACCTGCTGCAAAATTTAAAGTTTCCGAAGCAGCAAAAGAAAAATCAGTGCCTTCTACCGCCGTACCGCCAGCAATTAAACTTACCTCCACAGATCCATTTACTGTTGGAGCCTTCGAAACCTCTACAGTAATGGTTATAGAATTACCATCTTCAGATACTGATGCATAAGGAGCATCAAACTGTACGCTTGTTACGGATACTGGTAATCCATTACCAGGAGAACCAATGTTGGGCACGTCCATATTGTCCCCGCCCATATCAATAGTTTCAACGGCGCCATTGGCATTTCCTACTACGCTAAAAGTGGCTAAATCTACATCGTATGATTGCCCATCGTTTGCACCTGTATCTGGATATGTAGCTGAATCTACTGGTGAAGTAGTGTTGGGATCACCTTGCCAAATTGTAACGGCATCGCCACCGGCACCAAGGCCAGCACCATCAGTAAATCCAACTTGCACGTCGGTTAAATCAATTACTTGGCCCCAAACATTTGTAAATGTTGTAACATCATTTGCGTCTCCAATTAAAACAATTGCAAAGCCACCTGGTTGAATTTCAGAAATACCCTGAATAATATCAGCAGTTGTTGGGTCTGCAGATTCATCATCATAATATAAATCGCCATCTACACCGGAAACCCAAGCTCCTGTCCCCACGTTTTCAATTTCGAACCAATCTGCAGTTAAATCTGTTCCAGCCTGACCTGAGAATATTTCAGTTATAATTAAATCTGAGGTCGAAGTTACCGCTGGCTGAAAACTCCCCAAAGCAACGATAGTGCTCAGAGCAGGGCCACCGTTACAGGTTCCTTGACCATCTAAAACTTGGAGTGCACCAAATGTCCAATTTACAGGATCAAAATTTCCTCCATTTGCATTGGATAGATCATTTCTTAAATAGTAAGAGTCTTCGTGCTCCCAAGCAGTACCCGTACCGTCAACACCATCTTCACCAAAACGGTCAATCACGATACTATTATTATCAATAATTTGGAAGGCATCATCACCATTTGAATTGATATTTGAATTTTCTAAAATATTAGTAGAAATTCCAAACTCACCGGTAAAAATCGCTTCATTATTGGTGATGTAAATAAACGCGTCTGAAATAGTGGCAAAGGAAGAAAGGTCAATATTTGTAGTAAAACCATTTCCGTTGGACTGTCTTTGAACGGCCCACCCGGTAAAATCTATAGTGCCATCAACGTAAATTTCGAGAACACGGCCATTTGCGCTGGGGCAAGGTGAGTCTACATACCCCGTTATCAATGCCTGTTGAGCAAATACAAACGTGCTGAATACCAATGCGATAAATAATGTAATTTGTTTCATTTAAATAGTGTTTAAAATTTTTTGCTAAAGTAGCTTTTGGGTTCAGCAATCATTTTAAATCAACTTTAACAAAAGAAGAAGAATTACTAAGATTTAGGATAAATTTTGAGCGTAACTTTAAGTCAATGTAAATTGAAGGTTATTAAACATTTTGATAAAAAAATAGCTATTTTTAGATGGTAAAAACTAACATACATTATTATGAATAACACAACCAGTTATAATTTTGGCTTGCTATTACTGCGCGTAGGTTTTGGCGCAATGATGCTCACCCACGGTATTCCAAAACTTTTAAAAATGCTTTCGGGTGATTTTTCCTTTGGAGACCCTATTGGCATTGGTGAAACAGCAACCTTGATTTTAGCTGTACTGTGTGAAGTTCTTTTTCCTTTACTTGTAATAATTGGTTTCAAAACTAGATTGTCCGCGATTCCCGTTATTATTACAATGACGGTTGCTGCTTTTATTGTTCACGCCACAGATCCTTTTGGAACAAAGGAGATGGCGATTCTATATTTAATCGGTTTTATTGCTATTGCACTTCTGGGAGCTGGTAAATATTCAATTGATAAGAAACAGGTGGTGTAATTTTAATTAAAAATCTTCACCAACAATTCCTTCAACAAATCACCCTGCGAAAGGTTTGCTGCACCCACACCTTTACTTTTCATATCCACTTCGCGGATTGCCGCTATAATGGCGCTTACTTTTTTCATTGGATCATTGTTTGCAGCGGTTTGATAATCCTTAATAAAATATGGATTTACACCCAACATTTTTGCAGCGTCGCCTTTGTTGTTAAGAGCATGGTATTTCAAAAGTTTTGAAAAGAAACTGTACAGTAATGCCACCGTCATCACCAACGGATTGTTTTTTGGGTTTTGTGAAAAATACTGAATAATAGCAAATGCCTTTTTTATGTTCTTTTCTCCAATGGCGTTCTGGAGCTCAAAGTTGTTGAAATCCTTACTGATGCCGATGTTTTCCTCAATAATTTGAGGTGTAATCTGTTCTCCTGGTTTTAAGATGAGTTGCAGCTTTTCAAGCTCGTTGTTCACTTTGCTCAAATCATTCCCAAGAAATTCCACCAGCATTTGTGCGGCCTTTGGAGTAATGGTATATCCTTTTCCTGCCAAAACACGTTTTATCCACTCTGGAACTTGATTTTCGTAAAGTTTCTTGCTCTCAAAAAGAACGCCTGTTTTTGCAACCGCTTTAGCGAGTTTCTTCCGTTTATCTAAGGTTTTATATTTGTAGCAAAGCACCAAAATTGTAGTAGGTTGTGGATTATCTACATAACCAACCAAATTTTCAATAGTTCTGGAAAGATCTTGGGCTTCCTTAACAATCACCACCTGCCTTTCAGCCATCATCGGGTAGCGCTTGGCGTTGCTAATAATATCGTCCACCGAAACATCCCGTCCGTAAAGCACCATTTGATTGAACCCTTTTTCTTCCTCAGACAAAACGTTTTCTTCAATATATTTTGAAATGCCATCAATATAATACGGTTCCTCGCCCATCAAAAAGTAGACGGGTTTTGTGTTTCCGTTTTTAATATCATTAATGATGGATTTTACTTTGTCAAGCGGCATTGGCAATTTTGTGTCTGTTCGAGCGCAGTCGAGAACTAAATTTAGACCTCTCGACTGCGCTCGAGGGGACATTCAAATTGAATTTTTAAAAGGAAATACATTCGAAATTTGTTTCTTTGTTTGATGCAAAAACTAAACTTCCCCGAATATTCCTTTCGCTTCAAAAGTAGCGAAAATAAAACGTTGGTTTTTGATGAAATCCGAAAAAAATTCATCGTGCTTACACCTGAGGAATGGGTTCGGTTGCATGTGGTTCAATTTCTTCTGAAAGAAAAAAACTATCCCAAAAGCCTTATAAATGTTGAAAAACAACTGAAACTGAACAACACCGTAAAAAGATATGACATCGTAGTTTACAATAAGGACGGTAGTATTTTTTTGATTGTGGAATGTAAAGCGCCTTCAATTGAAATATCACAACTTACTTTTGACCAAATTGCGCGATACAACTTGGCTTTGGAAGCACAATACTTAATGGTCACGAACGGTCTGGAACACTGTTTTTGCCAAATGGATTTTAAAAATGAACGCTATGTTTTTCTGAAAAAAATTCCAAATTATAAATAAGTCAATCAAAAACACTTCAAAAATATATCTTTACAACTATGAAAGTAGCCGTAGTTATCTTAAACTGGAACGGAAGGGATTTGTTGGAAAAATTCCTCCCCTCAGTGGTTTCGTTTTCTAATGAAGCCACTATTTATCTTGTAGACAATGCTTCCACGGATGATTCAGTTTCTTTTGTTTCAGAATTCTTTCCAACGGTGAAAATCCTTCAAAATAAAATAAATGGCGGTTATGCCAAAGGCTATAACGATGCTTTAAAAAACCTTTCTGAAGATATTTTCGTTTTATTGAACAGTGATGTTGAAGTAACCGAAAATTGGTTACAACCCGTAATTTCTGAATTTGAAAAAGACGCTTCTGTAGTTGCCGCACAGCCAAAAATACTAGATTATAAAAAAAAGGAATACTTTGAATATGCTGGCGCAGCTGGTGGTTTTATTGATAAATATGGGTATCCTTATTGTCGTGGAAGGATTTTTAATACTTTGGAAAAAGACTCTGGTCAGTATGATAGTGTTTCTGAAATATTTTGGGCCTCTGGAGCCTGTCTTTTTGTAAAAGCAGATGCTTTTCGTCAAGTTGGCGGCTTAGATGAAGACTATTTTGCGCATCAAGAAGAAATTGATCTTTGCTGGCGGTTAAAATCCAACGGTGGGAAAATACTGTATGTTTTCACATCAAAAATATATCATGTTGGAGGTGCTACATTGGCTGCCCAAAACCCGAAAAAGACTTTTTACAACTTTCGAAATTCACTTTTTAACCTTTTAAAAAACACAAAAAGAGCCAATACATTTCTTATCATTTTTGTTCGAATGGTTATGGATGGAATTGCAGGTTTTCATTTTTTATTTCAAGGAAAACCGAAGCATTTACTCGCAATACTAAAAGCACATTTCAGTTTCTATGGTTTACTTACAAAGTTTCTTAAAAAGAGAAAAAAATATGCTTCAAAACTAAAATATTTTTCCACTAAATCTATTGTATATCAGTATTTTATAAAGAATAAAAAAGTTTTTAACGAATTTTAATTTATTTTACTTAAAGTATTGTTAATCGTTTTTGGACTGAACGCTATTTTAATAATTTTGGTTCAGAATTAAAGAAAAAACAATCTAACAATAACACTTACAAATTATGAAGAAATTATTGATTTTAGCAATGTGTTCCAGTTTAGCCCTTACTTCTTGTGTTTCCAAGAAAAAGTATGCTGAACTTGAAGCAAAACAAAAAAATACGCAAGATTTGCTGAACACTGCAACAGTTAAACTTAATGACTGTCTTACTGAGAGAGCTGCAGCTTCTGCAAGAGCCAAAGCACTTGAAGAGCGCTTAGCAGATATGAAAAAAACAAATGAAGACCTTATCCAAAGTTCAAAAGAACTTACTATGTTGACTTCTAAAGGAGCTACCAATCTAGAAAAATCATTGGAAAGCCTTAAAGAAAAAGACATGAAAATTACTCGTCTTCAAGATGCATTAAACAAGAAGGACAGTGTAACATTAGCATTGGTAACAAGTCTGAAAAAAGAGGTTGGTATTAATGACCCAGACATTGAAGTAAATGTTGAAAAGGGAGTTGTTTACATTTCGCTTTCAGACAAGGTTATTTTCAAAAGTGGAAGCTACCAAATTTCAAACAGAGCTAGCGAAATTTTAGGTAAAGTTGCAAAAGTAATTAACGGAAAACCTGATTTTGAGGCAATGGTTGAAGGACACACAGACAATGTACCATACAGCAATGGCCTATTGCTTGATAATTGGGATTTAAGTGTTAAGAGAGCTACTGCCATTGTGCGTGAATTGCAAAAACTTGGTGTATCCCCTTCTCGTTTAGTTGCCGCTGGTCGTGCAGATTACGTGCCTTTAGTACCTAATGACACTGCTGAAAACAGAGCAATTAATAGACGTACCCGTATTTTGGTACTTCCAAAAAT
>JAGQYZ010000128.1:0-3304 GCA_020435865.1 Aequorivita sp.
CCACCGAAGCATTTCTTCGTAAAAGTCCTAATTGGGAAGTAATTTCTCCAGCAACCTTGGCAGTAATCAATTTTAGGTATAACCCAATTGGCAATAAACTTTCAGAGAAAAAATTGGATGCGCTGAACCAGCGGATTTCCAAAAGTGTAGTGGATTCAAAACAGGCTTTGCTCGTAACTACGGTACTTAACGGACAAGTAGTTTTAAGGATGTGCTTGATAAATCCCCGCACTACGCTAGATGACGTAAAGGAAACCATCGCCCTCTGCGAAAGTTTTGCGGAAGAAAAAGTTTTAGCTTGAAGCAAGCCGATGTCATAATAATTGGCGGCGGTGCTGCGGGATTTTTTACGGCAATCAATGCTGCGGAAAACAATCCGAAACTTAAAATAATCATTCTCGAACGCGGAAAGGAAGTGCTCACGAAAGTGAAGGTTTCCGGGGGTGGGAGATGCAATGTGACCCACGCCGAGTTTCTTCCAAAGGAATTAACACAGAACTATCCACGGGGTGAAAAGGAACTTTTGGGGCCGTTCCACACTTTTATGACGGGCGATACTATTGCATGGTTTGAAAAAAGGGGTGTGGAACTAAAGATTGAGGAAGACGGTAGAATCTTTCCAATTTCAGATTCTTCACAAACAATCATTGATTGTTTTCTTCTTGAAGCGAAAAAGTTGGGTGTTGAAATTCTTCGCAATCAATCCGTTAAAGAAATTCAAAAAAGTGGAGGCCATTTCATAATAAATACAACCTCCGATACTTTTTCCGCAGAAAAAATTGTCGTCGCCACGGGTAGTAACCCAAAGATTTGGAAGCTTTTGGAAGATTTGGGACATACCATTGTTCCTGCGGTGCCTTCACTTTTTACATTTAATATAAAAGATCCGAGAATTTTAGATCTTTCGGGAGTTTCAACAACCGCAAGCGTCAAGGTTTTAGTTCCGAAAGGAGTTCCCCCTTTGGGGGTTAGGGGGCTTCCTTTATTGATAACCCATTGGGGAATGAGCGGTCCCGCAATTTTAAAACTTTCGGCTTGGGGCGCTCGAATGTTGGAACCTTTGAAATATAATTTCAATATTGAAGTAAATTGGTTAAACAATCTTTCCGATAAAGAAGTTTTGGATTCATTGAAGGGTTTGAAGATATCGCAAGGAAAACAAACCATTTTTAAATATGCTCAGTTTGAATTGCCAAAAAGGCTTTGGCAAAGTCTTGTGAAAGCTACGGGAATTTCTGAAACCCTCACTTGGGCAGATGCTACGCGCGAAAACCTTCAGAATTTGGCCAATCAGTTAACGGCATGTAATTTTGAAGTTACGGGAAAAAGTACTTTTAAGGAAGAATTTGTTACGGCTGGCGGTGTAGATTTGAAAGAAGTAAACTTTAAGACCTTCCAAAGCCGCATCTGTAAAAATCTTTATTTTGCTGGCGAAGTGCTTAATATAGATGCCATTACTGGAGGGTTTAATTTTCAGAACGCATGGACGGGTGCTTATCTTGTGGCGAAGACGATAACAAAGTAACTTATGAAAAAATATATTGCACTTTTACGGGGGATTAACGTTGGCGGACATAAGAAACTGAAAATGGCCGATCTGAAGCTTCTTTTTAAAGATATAGGATTTGAAGATGTGGTTACGTACATACAAAGTGGCAATGTGGTTTTTTCAGCGAAGGAAGAAAAGAATATATCCGATAAGATTGCTAAGGAAATAGAAAACCGCTTTGGATGGGAAGTTCCGGTGCTTGTAAAAAAGGCGGATATGATTACTAAGATTTTAGCAAATTGCCCTTTTGAAGAAACAAAGAAAAAGGAAGCTTACTTTATGCTCTTAGCCTCACCACCCAAAAAGGATCTTATGGAAGCGGTTAGCGAAATCAACTATCCTAATGAGGAGTTTGTGCTTACGCCAGATTGTGTTTATATCCACTTTGGCAATGGCTTTGGCAATGCAAAGTTGAATAATAATTTCTTTGAGAAAAAGCTGGAGGTTGCAGCTACTACACGCAATTACCGAACACTTGCTAAGCTTGTGGAGTTGGCGGGATAACTATTTTTTTAAAAACTATTCGTTATTCAAAAAACAAATACATCCCCCGTTCATCATTATGGATAACGGGCTCCAAACGGTAGGCTGTTTTCATGTTGTCTTTTGTAAGTACTTCCGTTTTTGTACCTGTGGCTAAAAGCCTGCCATTGTTAAGCAATATTAAATGATCTGCGAACTTGGCGGCAAGGTTAAGGTCGTGTACTACACCTACAATAACCAAGTCTTGTTGTTTTAAAAGCTCGCGAAGTTTGTGCATAAACTGGAATTGGTAATGCACGTCCAAAAATGTAAGTGGCTCGTCCAAAACCAAATATCTGCAACCCTTTTCAGAAGGATACCATATTTGCGAAACCACTCTTGCAAAATGCACGCGTTGTTTTTCGCCGCCGCTTAGTGTTAAGTAATCTCGGTCTGTCATTTCTTCAACATCAAAAAATTGCATTGCTTCCTGCACAGCTTGCTCGTCTTTTGCTGTTGGATTTACTGAGAAATGTGGGTAACGGCCCATCATCACCACTTCTTTTACTTTTAAAGGAAAAGCAAGCTCTGTATTTTGAGAAAGAACCGCTCGCACTTTGGCGAGTTCAACTATGGAGGTATCACGGATATTTTTTTCTTCAAAAAAAACTGTGCCTTCTTGGGGTTTCAATTGATTGCAAAAAATTTTTACAAGGGTAGATTTCCCTGCGCCGTTTGGCCCAAGGATTAGGTTAATCTTTCCAGGTTCAAAGCTTACGGAAATATCCTTGAGTATGGTTTTGTTTCCTATTCTGTATGATATGTTGTTTGCCTGTATCATCTTCAGAAGAAGTAATTTTTTCGTTGCAATAATAAGATGAAAATAGGCACGCCAACCACTGAAGTTACAATACCGATGGGAAGTTCTGCTGGTCGCAACACCATTCTAGAAATTAAATCTGCTACACAAAGTAGAATTCCGCCTAGCAGTGCGCTGTTCCGAATAAGGAAACGGTTGTCACTACCATTAATGATTCTTAAAAGATGAGGTACAATCAAGCCCACAAAACTGATAACGCCCACAAAAGCCGTTGCCACAGCGACCATAATTACGTTTATAAGCAATATTTTCCACTTTAGGCTTTTAATGTTTACACCTAAAAATTGTGCTTCTTCCTCACCAATCATTAGCGCGTTTAAATGTTTTGCGTAGCGAAGGGAAATTAAAATAGTTCCCACAGTTGAAACTCCAACAATTACAACGGAAGTCCAATTGGCACCGCTCAACGTTCC
>JAGQYZ010000128.1:3378-6961 GCA_020435865.1 Aequorivita sp.
CTTAAAAACAAAGCGTTTATTGCAATACCGGTAAGCAACAAAGCTACGATGGAACTTTTGCCGCTATTGCGCGATTGTGAAAGAAAGAAAACCATTCCTGTAGATAATAAAGCCCCTAAACAAGCTGCCAAAGGCAATGTCCATTTACCTACGCTAAACCCGAAAGTTGCACCCAAAGCAAAATAAAGCGCTGCACCAAAAGCAGCCCCACAGGAGGTTCCAATAAGCCCAGGTTCTACAATAGGGTTTCTAAAAAGTGCTTGCAACAATGTTCCGCCAACGGCTAAACTTGCTCCAACAAATATGCAGAGTATTGCCCGTGGCAAACGTATTTCCATAAAAATACGCTCGGTAAGATTCATTGAATCTGGATCGGAGAAATATTTCTTTAAAGAAGAGATGGTTTCTTCCAAAGAAATAGATACCGCCCCATACCGAATGGAGAAAAAACTGATTATCACCAAAAGGATTAACAGTATTGGAAATGTTCCTTTATACTTATTGTTCTTCATCAATATTAAATATTCAACCTACGAAAAGCGCAGATGACATCTTACAAATAGTAATTTTACTCACTACGCACCACCGTGTATCAACTTTTGTAATTCAATAATGTTTTCACCTGTTCTTGGACCTAAGTAAACCATATCGTGTTCTTCAACGCGATAAACCTTGCCTTCCTTAAACGCTCTGGTGCTTGAAATTCCTGGAAGCGTTCCCACACCTTCTGTTGAACCTAATTTGTCGTAACCAAAATCTGTCAGTAGAATTACGTCTGGGTCACTTTGCGCAACTACTTCGGGAGAAAATTGTGTCATTCCGCGTTCGCCATCAACGGCCATTTCACCACCTGCCCAATCAATCAATTTTCCAGCGGTGCTGTTTTTGGTCATTACCAAATAAATATTGCTTGCCTGACCAAAATGGATTACCAATACTTTCGGTTTCTTTTCATACCAAAGACCTTCTTGTTTTGCGTAATTCATATCTGCATTCAGTTTTTTGGTAAGTTCTTCGGCTTTTTCTTCTTTGTGAAAATAGCTTCCCATTTCACGAATTAGAGAATCGGTTCCTGCAATAGTACTTTCATAATGCCCAAATTGCTTCATAGGTATTTTTAAATCTTTCAACTGTGTAACCACATGTTCGGGACCAATGTTGTTGTCTTCCAAAATCAATGTTGGTTTCATGGAGAGAATAGGTTCAGCAGCCAATGCACGGTGATAGCCTATTGTTGGTAGGTTCTTTATTTCTGGTGGATAGGTGCTGGAAACATCTACCGCAACAATGTCTTCTTCAGCACCAAGTGCGTATATAATTTCGCTGTATTGTTTTGAAATACAAACAATACGCTCTTTGTGATCTTCCTTTTTGTCTTCATTACCAAATCTTCCACATGAGGAAAGACTTGCAATAGCGAATAATAAGAGAATTGATTTTCGCATAATTATTTTTTAAGTTTAAAATAATATCCAATCAAGTACAGCCAAACACAAGTTTCAGCTGTACTCTTTCAGACAAATTCAACACTAAACAATCGTTATTAAAAATTATATTTCAAATTAAGTCCGCCATAAAAAACGGTATCCAATGGCGCAGGAATGTAGGCGTCATCCAGTTGGTTCAAGAAAAGCATAATGTAATATTTCTCGCCAGTAATGTTATCTGCGCCTGCATAGGCATCAAGGTCAAAGTGGCCAAAACTCATTCTGTAACCAAGTTTTGCATTTAATAAACTATAGCTATCCGCCACGTTCAATCCATCTGAAGTGAAAGGAACCGGATCATGATACGCATAGTTCACAGTTCCGTAAAGACCAAGATTGGTGTTAAAATCAACCCCAGCGTTTATAACCCACGGGGCAACCCCAGCAACGGCTTTTCCACTGTAGTCTGCAGTTACCAATTCGCCTTCTCTTGAAACGGATTGATACACAAAGTCTTCATATTTAAAATCTGAATAGGCAACGTTTACATATGGGCTCACATTTCCGAAGAAACCAGTTGCAGATTCATAAGCGGTATATTTTACCAATGCTTCTACGCCTTTATTATTCAATTCGCCGCCGTTTGCTATGTAAGAATAAAGCGTCGTGCCATCTCCTGCAGGAACTGCCACAGAGGTAAATTTGTTTTTGAACTTCGCTTGAAACAAAGCAACTTCGTAATGCAATTTGTTATCCAAGAGATTTCCTTTTGAACCGATTTCAAACTGATCGCCTTCTTCTGGTTCTAAACCTGTATTTAATTCACCAGTGGCTCCGATAATTACATTGCCACTAACAGGTGCTTTGTAGCCTTTGCTGTATGAAGCATAAACCGAAATGGCATCGTTAAATATTTTATTCACCGCAAAATGTGGCGAAAACAAATTTTCATAATCTGCCGAAACCTTTTGTGGTTTTCCACTTGTTGGGTCAAATGCACGATCCTCCAAATCAAGATTCATCGTGCTTTTTCCAATTCCAGCTGTGAATGAAATATCATAAGGCATTTTCAAAATCCACTCCGTAAAAATTGAATTGTTTTTAGATTTTGCATATTGGTTGCTTTTTATACCGCCAATAATATTATAACCTTCTGGATTGCTGGGGTTTTCTATCATTGAATAACTGATAGATTGGGAACGTTGTTCTTGAAACTCAAGACCAGCAACACCTGAGAGATTGAAGTCTTCGCTTAAATCAAAATTCAAATCAAAAGTTAAACGTGTTCCGTAATTAATAGGGTCTTTATCAGTCCAACCTCCCGCAGAACTTGCGTTGGTATTCAAGCCAGAACCATAGACTGTAGTTGTGTTTGAAAGCCATTTGGTGAAGTTGTATTTATGGCTCAACCCTGCACGGAAGCTAATAACTTCGCTATGTGCGTTGTTCTTTATATAACGTGCATTTCCACTATAATCTAAAGTATCGTACTGACCAATGGTAAGCTCGCCACCACGTTCGTCATAACTATTGCTAAAGCCAAAATAAGTACTTACGGTTTGCTTATCACTTGGGTGAAAATCAAGGACAGCATTCAAGAAATCTTTCCGTGAAGCATTGTGGTCTAAATAACCATCTGAAATTTGATGACCATAGTTCAATAGAACGGAAGATTTTTCCAGTCCCATTTGCAATTGTGTAGTGAAACGAGCCAAGCCATAGCTTCCCACGGTTACTTTTTCACCAAGGGAAGATTGTCCATTTTCTGGACGGATGGTCGTTAAATTTACAACCCCTGAAATGGCAAATCCGTAAAGAGAACCTGCAGGGCCTTTTATAACGTCTACACTTCCCACAGAACCGAAATCGATATCATCAAGCATGGTAATGCCTTCCGCATCGGTAAGTGGAATATTGTTGTAATACACTTTATAACCTTGGCCATCAAAGTTATTGGTTGCGCCTTTAAAACCGATTCCGTTTCCATACCCACGAATGTTGAACTGCTGCCCAGAAGAAACCGCTCTTCGGCTCATGGTTACACCTGGAACGTTTGCGTTTATTGCATCGTCAAGATACAAGCCAGTACCTCGGTTTAATTCTTTTTCATTCAATTGAATTACAGAAACTGGTTTTTCAAGCACTTTTTTATTATT
>JAGQYZ010000129.1:0-1500 GCA_020435865.1 Aequorivita sp.
AGAAAAGCCATAGAAAAGCCATAGATACTTCATAGTTAAAGTATGAATAGTGTATGGATAGCGCATAAATAAGTTAAGCCTGATAAACAATACCATAAAACTAATTACATGCCTTACATACGCCAATTATACATTACAACTTAAAGTATAATTAAGACCATTGTAAGCTTTTAAAAGCCCCTTCAAATCGTTATATTTGCTTCCCAATAAAATTCCATAAAAAAACTCAATGACAAAATCTTCCAAAATTATATACACCAAAACCGATGAAGCACCTGCTTTAGCAACTCATTCTTTTTTACCTATCATTGAAGCATTCACTTCACCGGCAAATATAAAACTGGAAAGCCGTGATATTTCTCTGGCTTCAAGGATATTGGCTGTTTTTCCGGAATTTCTTAAAGAAGCACAACGCGTGAATGATGATTTGGCAGAATTAGGAGAACTAGCAAAAACCCCTGAAGCAAACATTATTAAACTTCCAAATATAAGCGCCTCCGTACCACAATTGAACGAAGCTATTGCCGAACTTCAAAAGAAAGGCTTTAATATTCCAGATTATCCTGAAACCACAGCTACTTCCCAAGAAAAAGAAATAAAATCAAGATATGACAAAGTGAAAGGAAGTGCAGTAAATCCCGTACTTCGTGAAGGAAATAGCGACCGTCGTGCCCCTAAAGCAGTAAAAAACTACGCAAAAAAACATCCTCACAGTATGGGTGCTTGGAGCAGTGATAGCAAAAGCCATGTCGCTACTATGAAGCACGGTGATTTCTTTCACAATGAAAAATCAATTACACTTAATTCAGATGATACGTTAAGTATTGTTTTGGTTGAAAAAAGTGGAAACAGAGTCATTTTAAAAGATAATTTAAAAGTTTTAAAAGGTGAAATCATCGATGCAACTGTGATGAGTAAAAAAGCATTGATTTCTTTTTTAGAAGCACAAGTGAAGGATGCCAAAGAAAAAAATGTGTTGTTTTCTGTGCATTTGAAAGCTACTATGATGAAGGTGAGCGATCCTATTATTTTCGGATATGTAGTAAAGGTTTATTTTAAAGATTTATTCAAAAAATATGCCGATACATTCAAAAAATTGGGAGTTGATGCCAACAACGGCTTGGGCGATTTGGAAAACAAACTATCCGAATTAAACGAATATGATAGAGATGCAATTCTTCAGGATATTAAAAAAATAATGGCCGAAAACCCAGATTTGGCTATGGTAAACAGTGACAAAGGCATTACAAACCTTCATGTCCCTAGCGATGTTATTGTAGATGCATCAATGCCTGCAATGATCCGAAATTCAGGACAAATGTGGGGGCCGGATGGAAAAAGCCACGATACAAAAGCGGTAATTCCAGATAGTAGCTACGCAGGTGTTTACGAAACCACTATAGAGTTTTGCAAGAAACAAGGAGCCTTTGATCCAACCACAATGGGCACCGTTCCAAACGTAGGTTTGATGGCTCAAAAAGCCGAAGAATATGGAAGCCA